>DAOUEE010000117.1:0-2456 GCA_034430695.1 Anaerolineales bacterium
GCGTCGATCGTTATCGGTTTGATCCGCCAGCGAATCATCGCCATCACCTTCGGAACCAGTGCGGCGCTGGATGCCTACACGGCGGCCAACAAATTGCCGGAGCTGCTCTTTACCTTGTTGTCTGGAGGCGCGCTGGCCTTCGCCTACATCCCGGTCTACCGCGAGATACTTAACCGGGGCGAACCTTCACAAAGCAACTCGCTCTTCAGCCAGGTGATCAACAACATCCTTCTGTTGACCGGCTGTCTGGCAATTCTGGTAGCAATCTTTGCCCACACACTCGTGACCGAATCGTGGGGCATCGCCCCTCACTTCCCATCCGGGGTACAGACTACCACGATCGAATTGATGCGCATCCTGCTCCTTTCCACGGTGATTTTCGCCGTCAGCAGCATCCTCACCGGAACGCTCCACGCGCATCAACATTTCTTCTTACCGGCCCTCGCGCCTTCGATGTACAGTGGAGGAATCATCGTCGGCGCGCTGGCCTTCGCACCTTCGATGGGGATTTATGGGCTGGCCTGGGGAGCCATTCTCGGATCGCTGCTGCACTTTATGATCCAACTTCCCGCGCTTTTCATGCGCCGAGTCCGTTGGCGCCTGGCGCTCGGCTGGCAGAATCCCGCCTTGCACCGGGTTGCCATCTTGATGGCCCCTCGCGTCGTAGATCTCTTCATGGCACGGGCCAGCATCGATTGGATCAACGCCAACCTGGGTTCCGGCCTGGGTGAAGGGCGTGTGTCCGCATTACAGTACGCCTTTCAACTGATGAACACCCCATGGACGTTAATTGGCACGGCAATCGGCATCGCCATATTCCCCACGATGGCCGCTCTGGCAGCCGAGAAGAACATCGAGGCACAGCGCCGCGCCCTGAGTGGTGCCTTGCGCGCCATCCTCACGCTTTCACTTCCGGCCGCCGTCACCCTGCTCGTTTTGGGAAAGCCCGTGATCGGAATACTCTTCGAAAGCGGCGAGTTTAGCGCACAAAGCACGGATCTGGTCTACTATGCCTTACAATTCTACGCCCTGGCGCTGATCAGCCAGTCGACCCTCGAAGTGGTTGTGCGCGCCTTCGCTGCCCAGCAAGATACACTCACACCGCTTATCGTTTCTTTTTTCACCACCGCGCTCAATCTCGGATTGGCCGTCTGGCTGTCGCGCCCGCGCGTCGAAGGCGGCCTGGAACACGGCGGCCTCGCACTGGCCAACGGCATCGCCGTGGGAATCGAATCCCTGATCGGGCTGACGATCCTGCACGTTCGTTGGCGGGGTATCGATGCTCGTCGCATCCTGCTGCACACGGGAAAGGCCGCCTTGGCATCCATCATCATGGGCGGTGCGATCTTGCTGTTCAATACGCTGCTCGAACCGGGACGAATGATGCTGCTCCTCGGCGGAGCGCTCATCGGCGCCATTACCTTCGTGGGGATTTCGCTCCTCCTCGGCATCGAGGAAATCCGCTCGATCCCGGCCGGAATCCTCCGCCGTGCACAACGCGTGCAGTAGAAAATTGCCGGAGAATTGTTCAACCCGCGTCCTCGAGAACAAAACCAGGACAACGAATGAAAAAAGCCACGTTTGGAGATTATTTCCAAACGTGGCTGAGATATCACCCAAGACAGTTCAATCTATGACCCAGAGTTCGATATTATCCATGTTGCAGCGCGTGCCGTAACTTGCATTCGTTCCGGACAAAAGGGTCAATGCCAGGTCTCCTTCTTTTAATGCATTATCGACCTGTGTACGCACCCGTTCGCCATTTACGAAGAAAGTAAAGGAATCCCCTTCCACGACCAACATGATGCTGGCGCTGCCTTTAGGTATATCCAGATTTCCGTACCACGAATTGCCGAGGCGCTTCCAATTACCACGGAAGCTTCTTTCGAAGTAGACATTCCCATCCAGACCTAGATAAGCCAGATAATGATTGTCAACGTCCGACTCGCGAAAGACGAAGCCACACCCGGAGTTAAACCAATTGGCGCTCTCGCTGGCCGAATCCCAACTGGCGTCGGCACGGATGACGAAATCGGTGGGAAATATAAATGTCGACCAGTATGAGTACCAATTAATTTGCGCCCACGCCTCAGAAAAGTCACCCAGTGAAATATACGTACCTTCATCAGTGCTGATGAAATCGTAGGCAGCAAGGTCTACAATCTCTGCATACATCGACGAGGCAGCTTGAGTCTGGGCGGCAACTTCTGCCTGCGCAGTTCCCGCCTGGTTGGTTGCCGCCAAAGCGACATTGGCGGTTTTCGTAGCGTTTTGATTGAATTCTGCGGTTGTCGTCTTTTGTGCGGCATCTTCCGTAGCCTGAACACTTTGCTCCGTACCCGCGACCTCGGTCGCCAAGGCATCGATAACGGCCTGCGTTTCCGCCTCGCTGGTCGCAATGTCTGATTTGGACGGCCCACAGCCAACCATGACGGTTCCGAAAAGCACGATGACGG
>DAOUEE010000118.1:0-2014 GCA_034430695.1 Anaerolineales bacterium
GTGCTGCCGGATAACGTCGATAAGCTCGTCGAGGATATGTCTCAGTTCGAGCACCTGCGTGTGCTCGGCTTGATGACCATGGGGCCGCGCTTCGGCAACCCCGAGCATGCCCGGCCGTACTTCCAGCAGACGAGGGAGATTTTCTATCGCCTTTCAGATATGTCCTTGTCCAACGTCACCATGCGCTACCTGTCCATGGGAATGAGCAACAGCTACGAAGTGGCCCTGGACGAAGGCGCCAACATCGTGCGTATCGGTACGAAATTATTCGGATCGCGTTTATAAAGAATCCATTTTACTGAATTTACTGACTATCGTTTGATTTCACCTCGTTCGATGTGAATGTGGGTCGAATGTCGGTTGAAGATGCCTGCCCACAGGATAACGCTTGCTCGACCGACGAGGACGAAGGCCACCCCAAAAACACGATGTTTCGATCAAGCGAGTCAATGTACAATGGAATGTGGAGTGAAGTTCTCGCAAAAGGGAGGCGGTAATGGAGTCGGTAATGAATTTGGAAGAGATCAAGGCAGCCCATCGCACGTTGGGCACGTACGAATATACAAAACGGCCGGTGGAACGCGGATATGCCAACCGCACGCTGGCGATCGATCTTTCCACCAATGCTATTTCCGAAAAACCCGTGACTCAGCAGATGAAGGACGTGTTTACCGGCGGGCGCGGTTTCGCCCTCCGGCTGTTGTGGAACGCGGTGAATGGGGACACGCGCTGGGACGGTCCCGAGAACGCGCTGGTCATCGCCGGTGGCCCGATCGGCGGCATCACGACCTATCCCGGATCGGGGAAATCGACGGTGGTCACCATCTCCCCGCTGACCCATTCGGTGATCGACAGCAACGTCGGCGGCCATTTTGGGCCTTACCTGAAATTCTCCGGCTTCGATGCCTTGGAAATCTGCGGAAAGGCCGAGAAGGATGTCATCGTCGTGATCGACGGCGATGCGGGCAGGGTGACCATCGAGGAAGCCCCGCTGGAGGAGCTGAACACCCATCTCCTCGGGGAGCAGCTGGCGGGGATGTATGCGCAGGACGATCGGGATAAGAAGAATCTGTCCGTTATATCGACGGGCCAGGCTGCGCGTCACATCCGCTACGCCTGCCTCAACGTAAGCTGGTACGATCCGCAGCGAAAAGAGATGCGGGTGAAGCAGGCCGGGCGAGGCGGGACGGGACGCGTCTTCCGCGACAAGAAACTGAAAGGAATCGTCGTCCGCTACAGCGATTTGGACAGCACGAGCAACAACCCGGCAGACATAACGCTGCTCCATAAGGCTGGGGAGCGCATCAACAAGGAGATCATCGCCTTCGACGATGCGCAGAACCAGATGCGCAAGATCGGCACGCCCTACCTGGTCGAGATCATGGATCACTTCGACCTGCTGCCGGTGCACAATTTCCGCTTCGGTTCGCATCCCGAGTCGCCGAAGATCGATTCGACGGTGTGGAAGTCTACGTTCACCCAGGACGTGTTCGACGGCTGCTGGGTGGGCTGCACGCTTTCCTGCGCGCACGCCGTGGACCATTTCCATCTGCGTACGGGACCGTACGCCGGCGAGGTGGTGATCGTGGACGGGCCGGAGTACGAGACCGTGGCCGGTTTGGGCTCTAACATCGGGGTATTCGACCCGCTGGCGATCATCGAGATGAATTTCTACGCCGATACCTACGGCATCGACACGATCAGCCTGGCCGATTCGATCGCTTTTGCCATGGAGTGTTACGCCGCAGGCGTCCTCACCGAGGAACACACCGGCGGCCTGGCCCTGGAATGGGGAGACGCCGAAGCGGCACTCGAGCTGATCCACCAGATGGCCAACGGCGAGGGTTTCGGCGCCGTCGTCGGACAGGGCGTGCGCTACAGGAAAAAGTACTTCGCCGATAACTTCGGCGCCGATCCCGATTATCTGCAGGACATCGGCATGGAGAACAAAGGCCTGGAATTCTCGGAGTACGTCACCAAGGAATCGCTGGCGCAGCAGGGCGGCTACGCCATG
>DAOUEE010000119.1:0-4909 GCA_034430695.1 Anaerolineales bacterium
GGAAGAAACCGCCCAATCCGTCGTAGCCCTGGAAATCGGCCACGACCACACCTTCAGCCACGACCACCTGCCCGACCAGCGGGCTGGTGTCTCCAGCGCCCTGAATGGCGTGAATGGGGGTGGCGGCTTCGCCGCAGAACCCGAAGAAGCAGTTGTTCGCCGCGCCGGGCGTCTCCCCGCCGACGGTGAACGGCCCGATGCGGAAGCCGTCCTCACAGCGGAAGACGTAGCCGGGTACGTAAGAACCGTCCGGCCCCACGGTGGGCGGCCCGTAACTGTATTCGGTCCCCGTCGGCGGATTCTCTTCCTCGATCAGGGCGATCAGATCGACGACCGCCGACCATGGAGTGAAGTCGAGCACACCGTCGTCGTTCGTATCGAGATCCTCGCCGTTCGATCCCGTGAAGCCCTGCACCAGCAGGTGCGTGACGTTGTCGCTGTTTTCGAAGTTCAAAGAAGCGACCAGATCGGCCGTGCCCAGCGTGAACGTGCTCTCGGCGGCGACGAAGTAGCCCGAGGCGGGGATCGTCGACCCGTTGAGGTCGGTGACGTTCTCGATCACGCCGCTGCCACCCAAGGTGCTGTCCCCGATCACAAGGTAGGTCAGGCCGTCGAGTGAGGCTCCCGGAGGACCGGCCAGCTCGAAGAATTCGTCGGTGTCCGTGCCGTCCTGGTCGATGCGAATCTCGCTGATCAGAACGTCCGGCGGCGGCACGACGCAGTGATTCGCCGCGCCAGGGGTGTCCTCCCCATCTAGGGGATCGAAGGCGCCGATCGTCCAGCTACTGGGGCAGACGAAGGCCAAGCCGGGCACGTAGGAACCGTCCGGTCCCACGCTGGGCGGACCATAATGGTATTCGGTGTCGGTCGGTGGATTGTCTTCCTTGATCAGGGCGATCAGATCGACCTGCGCCGTCCATGGCTCGAAGTCGAGCACGCCGTCGTCGTTCGTATCGAGATCCTCGCCGTTCGATCCCGTGAATCCCTGCACCAGCAGGTGCGTGACGTTATCATCGTTCTCGAAGTTCAGGCTCGTGACCAGATCGGCCGCGCCCAGCGAGAAGGTGTCTTCGGCGGCGACGAAGTAGCCCGAAGCGGGAATTACCGCACCGCTCAGGTCGGTGACGTTTTCGATCACGCCGCTTGCGCCTGCGGTGCTGTCTCCGATCACCAGGTAGGTCAGCCCGTCGAGCGAAGTACCCGGCGCACCGGCGAGTTCGAAGTACTCATCGGTATCCGTGCCGGGCTGGTCGATGCGGATTTCGCTGATGGCCACCTCTGGTGGTGGTTCGGGCGTGGACGTCGGCGGCGTACCGCCGATAGACTGCCCGGCGTTGATCGCACCGAAAGAGCTGGCCGCGGGAGCGTTCCAGACGAAGTCCTCGTAGATCGTCCCCACACCCGTGAGTTGCAGCGATTCACCCAGCGGCGTATCGTTTGGTTCGGAGACACCGATGTCGGTCGAGGTGAGGCTATCGGCCGGCCCTCCGACGGCGGTAAAGCTGCCCTCGTAGCTGAGGAACTGGATCACCGCGCCGCCCGGATCGACCAGCGCGATGCCGTCCGGCGAACCGTTCTGGATGCCGGATTGCGCGAAGGCCAGTGCACCGTAGCCGTCCCCCTCGTCGAGAATGAGCCCACTCAGGTCGAGGTCGGCGTACTGCGCACCCCCGTTGCCGTTGTAGAAGACCAGAGACCAGCCGGCCAGGTCCGTGCCGGCCGGTCCGGCGATCTCGACGGCTTCGTCGGCGTCCGTACTGACGTTGTCGTAGTGAATCTCGTTGACGAATATCGCCGTGCCCGCCGACTGCGCCTGTAAGGCGAGTGCGGGCAGGAGTACCAGGATGGTGCTGAGCATTACTGCGCGGAAAGATCGTACGGCGGTTCCCGAGCGCTTGAACATGATTTCCTCCTCAAAATCGTATTCGGCTCTCTCAAAAGAAACCGCCCGGCCTCCCCCTCGGTCGGGCGACGTGAGTCGCGACCTTGCTCTGCGCTCCCCCTACCCCGAAACTGAGGCGTTCGTTGCCGTTATTCAATTGTGCGGGTTAAGATTATCACAGGCGCGAGGGGGTTTCAATACTTGAGGTCAACAACGTATTCTATGATTCACGGTCAACGGAACGCCGTTGCGATTCAGCTGCTTTGGAAATCCGATATAATCTTTAGCCATAGGTCCCGATTGGAGTGGATGTGCAGATGGTTGTCATCCATGCAAGAAGACCGCATTAGAGGAGAATCGAACATGGCGAAACGCATCAACGGTCAAATTCGCAAAATCCTGCGCATCGTGGGCGAGGTGATCTCTCAGATGCTCAACGTGCCCATCCTTTCCGGGGCGATGATCATCTTCTTGTTCTTCCGTATACCGAGAGAGATCCCCAACCGTGTGTCCGGTTTCAGCCTGACTCTCGTTTTCTTGTGCTTGATTCCCCTGGCCAGTCTGTTCTTCTACATCCCCGGCAGGCTGCGCGACTGGCCCAGGACCATCAAACGCCAGCGCATTGCCAGCTTCGTGATCATGATCGTCAGCTATCCCATTGGGTTCCTGATCCTGCGTCTGATGCATGCACCCAGAATCTACGAGGCCGTCGCCGCCACCTACACGATGGTTACGCTGGGTTTGATCTTCTTCAATCTAATCCTGCGTTACAAAGCAAGCGGCCACGCCGCCGGTGTGGCCGGCCCTGTGGGCGCGTTGGTCTACTTCTATGGACTAATCGCTACGCCTTTGTTGGCGCTGCTGCCGCTGGTCACCTTGGCGCGCCTCTTCGCCAAGGGACACGACGTCTGGCAGACCGTCGTCGGTTCGGCGATGTCGCTGGTCATCACCGTCCTCGTGCTGCGCCTGTATGGATTCATGCCGCTGACCGGTATGCCGTACTGAACGGCCAAAAAATGCTTTACGGATAGCCCTCCAGTTCAAATCCAAATCCTGACCGGGTAACGGTCGAATCGGTTCTCTTGCCACCCTTTGCAGCACATTGACTTCAAACGCCAAAGGTTTTGAGACGCGTTTGAAGTTCTGCACCGGCCTCGCTGCTCGCTGCACGATTCTCTCCTTCCGGAAGGGTTGAAGATATAATAATAGATATATTCGCTCTTATATGTCACATTTCCACACATCATTGCGTTACAGTCACGTACATCGAAGGGTTTGCCACCGTCCCTCGCACGGAACACCTCCGGTGATTGCGAGGCCAATGGTGAAAATCATGCCCGTGGAGATAGTTTGCGATGAGACAGAAACAGTTGGGAATGAAACGCTACTTGCTGCCCATAATGGCCGTGTTGATGGCGGTGCTGGCCTGCGGACCGCTCGACACCGCACTCGAGATCGTCGCCGGGCTCTTTCGTGTTTATTACGTCGCGCCCGACGGTGACGACGCCAATGACTGCCGCTCCTGGGAGGCCGCCTGCCTGACGCTCAGTGGTGCGGCCAGGCACGTCGATGGCGGCGATATCATTCGCCTCGCCGCCGGAACGATCAGCGTGCCGGACGTGACGATCGACAGCATCATAGCCATCGAGGGCATGGGCGAAGCAGAGAGCATACTTGAACTGACAGATACGGGAACCGTCGCCCTCAACGCCGATGTCACTTTCCTCGATCTCACCATCACGACTTCCGGACCCACGACGGGTGCTTTACCCTGCATCCATGTTGCCGAGGGCGCTTCCGCCACCATCACCCAGGTCACTCTGCGGGACTGCGGCCTGGGCATTCGTGTCGCACCCGACGCCGAAGCGGCTCTGCAGAACGTGACCATAACCGGTTCGACCGCCGATGCGCTCATTAACGACGGCAGTGTGACCGTCGAACAAAGCCGTCTGGTCGAAAACAAGGATCGTGCGATTACGAACCGCGGAACGATGATTGTCGAAAACACGACCATCGATCGCAACATCCTCAACCCCTTGCATCTCGCCGGCGATCTGCCCGATACAACCATCACCAACGTTGGACATCTGGAACTGATCAACAGCACGATAAGCCGCAGTACGGACCGCGGCATCACCAACGCCGGAGAACTGATTTTGCGCAACTCGACGGTCAGCTCGAATCGCGGGGACGTGGCAATCAGCAGCCAGGACGGCGAATTGAGGCTGCTGTACGTCACCGTGGCGAACAATGCCGGAACCGGCATCAACCTCGCTGGAGGCCTGGCCGAAATCGAGAACACGATCTCTAGCGGAAACGGATACAACTGTTACTGGAATCCCACGTCGACTCCGACTCTGCTGGGCATCAATCTGTCTGAAGATTGCCGATTCTTTACCGCAGGGGAATTGCTGCTGCAGCCGTTGGCGGACAACGGCGGACCGACCGAAACGCACGCCCTGCAGCCCGGCAGCGCCGCCATTGACGCTGCCACACTGGACTGCCCGCCAAGCGATCAGCGCGGCGTCGAGCGCCCCTTCGGTGAAGCCTGCGATGCGGGCGCTTTCGAGTTCGATCCGACCGTGGGCGCCGAATCCATCGCCCTCCAGGCGTCCGCCGTCCCCATCAGCGCCACTCCAACAACGGAACTGCCTCTCGCCAAGGCCGTGAAAGATGGTTTGTGCTGGACCGGTCCCGGCGCTGCATATCCGGTCGTCAGTGCCGTTAGTGCCGGAACCTCACTCAGCTTGCTCGGCGTCGATGCGGAAGGCAATTGGCTCGTCGTTGATTCACCTCGCTTCCCCGGCGTAAACTGCTGGCTGGAACGCGACTCGGTGGACCTGTCGCCCGAGACGGAGCTGTCGGTACTACCCGTGTTCTCTGTCCCGCCGCGGCCCACGGCGACGTCGAAGCCCGAGAAGGCAGTCGGCTGCCTGGTGCAGGATCCCAACGATCCCAAGCAGGTGATCTGCGTGCCGCGCGCCTGCACGCCAAACGACGTACCCGGCGGAAGCTGCAATCCGTAGC
>DAOUEE010000120.1:0-7625 GCA_034430695.1 Anaerolineales bacterium
TTCCCGGTTTGATCAACACCCACCACCATTTCTATCAAACCCTGACTCGCGCGATCCCCGCCGCACAGGATGCGGACCTTTTCCAATGGCTCAAGACGCTTTATCCGATTTGGGCCGGTTTGACGCCGGAGGATATTCGCATCTCGACTCAATTGGCGATGGCGGAACTGGCGCTTTCCGGCTGCACTACGGCTTCGGATCACCTCTACATCTATCCCAACGGATGTCGTCTCGATGACCAGATCGAAGCCGCTCGACAAATGGGCATGCGGCTGCATGCCTCACGCGGCTCGATGATCCTCGGGGAATCCAAAGGAGGCTTGCCGCCTGACAGCGTGGTGGAAGATGAGCACACCATCCTGGAGGACACCCGGCGCTTGATCGAGACTTATCACGATGCGGAACCGGGATCCATGCTGCAGATCGTCGTCGCACCGTGTTCGCCCTTTTCGGTGACCCCGCATCTCATGCGTGAAGCGGCCGCCATCGCCCGTTCCTACGGCGTGCGTCTGCACACGCATCTGGCCGAAACGCTGGACGAAGAACGATTTTGCCTGAACGAATTCGGACACCGGCCGCTGGCGTACGCAGAAGAACTGGATTGGGCCGGTGAGGATGTCTGGTTCGCCCATGCGGTGCACATCAATCCCGACGAAGTCGAGCGGATGGCAAGCTCGCGGATCGGTGTGGCCCACTGCCCGTCTTCGAACATGCGCCTGGCTTCCGGGATCGCGCCGGTCCGGCGCTATCTTTCCGCGGGCGTCGCCGTGGGTCTGGGCGTGGACGGTTCAGCCAGCAACGACGGCTCGCACATGCTGGCCGAAGCCCGCCAGGCGTTCTTGCTTTCCCGCGTCGGTTCGGCGGCTGCGCCTGAAATCGACGATTCCCCACATCTGCTGACTGCGCGCCAGGCGCTCGAACTGGCCACCGTCGGCGGTGCGAAAGTGCTCGGGAGAAGCGACGTCGGTTCGCTGGAACCCGGGAAGTGTGCCGATTTCGTTGCCATCGATCTGGACCGCGTGGAATACGCCGGCGCGCTGCACGATCCTGTGGCGGCCGCCGTACTTTGCGCATCCGTGCCGGTCGATTTCAACTACGTACAGGGAAAGCCGGTCGTTTACGGTGGAAAGCTGCTGCCGGTGGAAATCGAAATGCTGATCGAGCGGCATAACCGTGCAGCCCAGCGCCTGGCAAACGGCGTTTGAGCCGTTCGAGCACGAATAAGGAGAACGCCGTGGACGCACAAAGGTGGAGCGAGATGACACGCGGACTGGTCGACGTCGCCATGGGACGCGAAAAGGCCGATCTCGTGGTCCGAAACGGACGCTGGGTCTGCGTGCAGTCGGGTGAGATTCTGGAAAACACGGACGTGGCCGTTCGCGGAGAGCGCATTGCCTACGTCGGATCCGACGCAAGTCACACCGTCGGGCCGGACACGGAAATCATCGACGCCGAAGGGCGCTTTCTCGTACCGGGGTTGTTGGATGGGCACATGCACGTGGAATCCGGCATGGTGACCGTGACCGAATTCGTGCGCGCCGTGATCCCACACGGCACCACGGGAATGTTCGTCGATCCACACGAGATCGCCAACGTATTCGGGTTGAAAGGCGTGCGTTTGATGGTCGATGAGGCGGCCGTACAGCCCATCCACGTCTGGGTGCAGATGCCCTCCTGCGTGCCTTCTGCGCCCGGATTGGAGACTTCCGGTGCGGAGATCGGACCGGACGAAGTGGCCGAGGCGATGAAATGGCCGGGGATTATCGGCCTGGGCGAAATGATGAATTTCCCCGGGGTCTTCCTCAGCGACAAGCAAATGCACGACGAAATGGCCGTGACGCGTCTTGCAGGAAAGGTCATCGGCGGACACTACGCTTCACCCGATCTCGGCCTTCCGTTTCATGGGTATGCCGCCGGCGGCGCGCAGGACGATCACGAGGGAACGCGCCTCGAAGACGCCGTCGCCCGTGTACGCCAGGGCATGAAGGCCATGCTGCGCTACGGATCGGGTTGGCACGACGTGGCGGCGCAGGTGCCCGCCATCCTCGAAAAAGGACTAAATCCGCGCCATTTCCTGCTCGTTACAGACGACAGCCATTCCGAAACGCTGGTCCAGGAAGGGCACATGGATCGCGTCGTGCGCCGTGCCATCGAACGGGGCCTGGAGCCGATGACTGCGATCCAGATGGCCACGCTGAACACCTCGGAGCATTTCGGCGTCGCCACGGATGTCGGCCAGATCGCGCCCGGCCGGTACGCCGACATTCTGCTCGTGAGCGACCTCGAATCCATGCATGTCGACCAGGTCATAGCCAAGGGAACGCCTTTGGCTGCGGATGGCGAATTGACCGTCGATTTGCCTGCTTTCCCGTATCCGCAGGAGGTCAAGTCTTCGGTCGTTCTCGGACGGAAGCTGGAAGCGCAGGATTTTGGAGTTGCCTCGCCGCGAGATGGGAAGGTCGTTGCAAACGTGATCGGTGTGATCGAGAATCAAGCGCCCACCCGGCATCTCACCCTCGAAGTCAGCGCAAAATACGGTGAGATTCCGGTCGACATTAAAAACGACCTCGCCAAAGTGGCGCTCGTCGAGCGCCATCGCGGCACGGGAGAGGTGCAGGTTGGACTGGTGCAGGGTTTTGGCTTCGATAAACCATGCGCCATCGGTTCGACGGTAGCGCATGATTCGCATCACATGCTCGTCGTCGGCACGGACGAAGCCGACATGGCCACGGCGGCGAACGAATTGGCGCGCGTCGGCGGCGGACAGATCGTCGTGTGCAACCATGAGGTGATTGCCCTGATCGAGCTGCCGATTGCGGGTTTGATGTCGGACGAGCGAGCTGAAATCGTAGCCGAAAAGGCGGCCAATGTGCTGCGGGCGTTCAAAACCTGCGGCTGCACTTTGAACAGCCCCAACATGCAGCTAAGTCTGCTGGCCCTGGTCGTGATTCCCGAACTGCGGATCTCGGACATGGGCCTGGTGGACGTGAATAATTTCGAGTTGATTCCGGTCGTCGTCGAAGGGGTGGGATAGGATTTTCTATGGCATCCAAGACTGGGAAGTCAGGCAGGGGGCAGAAAAAAGAGCGAACGAAAAAAGGTGCTCGCCGGCGAAAGTCGGACCGCCGTCCGCTGTATCAAAGAACGGCGGACGCACTTGGGGATATGCTGGCGAAGATGGAACCGGGGACATTCCTTCCTTCTGAACCAAAGCTGGCCAAGAAGCTCGGAGTTTCCCGGGCGACGCTGCGCGAAGCGATTCGCACCTTCGAAGAGCGCGGCCGGGTAATCCGGCGTCAAGGGATCGGCACCTACGTTTCCCATCTACCTCCCGTCATCGACACGGGTTTGGAGGTGCTGGAGAGCGTGGCTACGCTGGCATCTCGGATCGACCTGGAAATCGAGATGTCCGGATTGGAGATCCAGGAACGCACTCCGACCGAAATCGAGAAGGAACGTTTTGGCATCGGCGACGCGGATCCGGTTGTAGAAGTATCGAGGGTGTTGATGACCGGAAACCGGCCGGTCAGCTATCTCATCGATATTGTGCCGCGGGGTATCCTGCCGAAAGAAGTTCTCAACGATGATTTCCAGGGTTCTGTGCTCGATATCTTTTTAAAGCGTGGGGAATGGCCGCTGGGACATTCGCGCACCGCGATTACGGCAATTTCTGCGCCGGTCGAAATTGCCCGCCAGCTGCAAATCAGCCGCAAGGAGGTCTTACTCGTGCTGGAGGCCTGGCTGTACACCAAAGACGGAAAGGCGATCGACCATTCATTCACCTATTCCCTGCCCGGTGTATTCAAGTTCCACGTCGTCCGGCGCGTGGGTGGGTGAAGGTTTTTGGCTGGATCGTCGAGATTACCAGCAAAGGACGAAGCGTGATTGCTTCGCGTTCGATCTAACTATGGAGGTGGCATGATGCGCAGTTTCGCTGGCCGCGACATTCTTTCATTAAAAGGCTTCGAACGAAATGAATATTTTCAGGTGTTCGAAGTGTGCGATCGACTCGCCCCATTCGCCCGGGATCGTAAGAAATCCGACCTCCTGGCCGAGAAGATTCTCGTCACCGCCTTCTACCAGCCGAGCACGCGCACACGTTTGGCGCACGAAGCGGCGATGCTGCGCCTGGGTGGGAGTGTGACCGGATTCTCCGATGCAAAGATGACGCGCGCCGGCGACTTCTACCAGGAATCGATCAAGGATACCGTTCACATGTTGGAATATTACGGTGATGTGATCGTGATGCGCCATTTCCAACAAGGCGCGCCCGCGGAAGCGGCGCGCTGGGCGAGCGTCCCCGTGATCAACGCCGGCGACGGCTGGGGCGAGCATCCCACGCAGGTTTTGACCGACCTGTACACCATTTGGAAAGAAAAGGGACGGCTGGACGGGCTGCACTTCATCCTCGTGGGGGACATGCGCATGCGCACGATGCACTCCATGAGCTACGCCATGTCGCAGTTCGACATTGAAGCGACCTACATCTCCCCGCCCGAGATGTCGTTGACCAAGGAATTCAAGGCCGAGCTGGACGATCTCAGCCTGAATTATCGCGAAGCGAAACACATCGAAGAGGTGATCGCCGACGCCGATGTGATCTACATGGAGCCGGTCGTTCAGCCGGATTACACCAAGAGTCGGGACGAGCGTGCGGGCGACGTGGGCCATACACCGGCGAATTACCAGGTGACGAAGGCCTTGATGCGTAAAGCCAAACCCGATTCGATCGTTTTGCACTCCTTACCGAGAATGGACGAACTGCTGCAAGAGGTCGACGACACGCGGCACGCGCGCTATTGGACGGAGGCCTATAACGGCGTCGTCATGCGCATGGCGCTGTTGGCCCTCGTTCTGGGTGCGATGGAGTAATGTCAAGATGACGGCAGTCGGTGCCTTGTCCCGACCGCCGATCACGGCAGATATTCAAGCAGGAGGGTCGATCGATGCAAACGGATCTTCGAGGTCGTGACCTGATCGGGGATTTGGATTTCAGTCGCGAAGAGGTCGAAACGGTGCTCGATGTCGCCTTCGATCTGAAACGTAAACGGGCTTTGGGCGAGCCGCATGCCTACCTGCGCGACAAGGTGCTGGCGATGTTGTTCTTCTTCAGCAGTACGCGCACACGGGGCTCGTTCGAAGCCGGCATGGCGCAGCTTGGAGGACATGCGGCGTTCATAGAATCGCGTACGACTCAGATCTCGCACGGCGACACGGAAAAGGAAATGGGGGAGATTTTCGGCCGTTACTTCGATGGCATCGCCATCCGCCACGTCGACTGGCAGGTGGGCAACCACTACATCAACGACGTGGCGCAGGCCTCCCGCGTGCCGGTGCTCAACATGCAGTGCGACGTTTACCACCCACACCAATGCCTCGCCGATTTGATGACCATCTACGAGAAGAAGGGGCAAATACTGCGCGGCAGGAAAATGGTGGTTTCCTGGGCATATGCGGCGTCTTATTTGAAGCCGATATCCGTTCCGCAGTCGCTGATCCTTCAAATGCCCCGCTTTGGATTGGACGTCGTACTGGCCCATCCGCCCGAATTCGAGCTCATGCCCGAAATCGTGCAGGAAGCCCAGGCGCTGGCGAAGGCAAACGGGACTGGTTTCGAAGTTGTCGACGACATGAAAAAGGGCTTCAAGGGCGCAGACATCGTCTACGCCAAATCGTGGGGTCCACTGATGACAACGATCGATGCGGATCAAGGCAAGCGGCTGCAGGATAAGTATCAGGATTGGATCACAGACGAGGAGAAGTTGAGTCTCGCCAAGTCGGATGCGATCTACATGCATCCCCTTCCGGCAGATCGCAACATCGAGGTGACCGACGGCGTCATCGACGGACCTCAGAGCGTCGTTTTTGATCAGGCCGAGAACCGGCTGCACGTCCAAAAGGCGGTGATGGCGCTGACCATGCGCTAGTGGGAAAGGGCCAAAATGTCAAACAAAGATGACAAGATGGTTGCTGTTCTGGCAGTGGGTGGCAACTCGCTGATCAAAGACAAACAGCACAAGACGGTGCCCGACCAACTCGCGGCTGTTTCCGAAACCGTCACCCACATTGCGGGAATGATCGAATCCGGATGGGACATCGTGATCACGCACGGCAACGGACCGCAAGTCGGATTCATCCAACGCCGTTCGGAGTTGTCCTTGCACGAGCTGCATCCCGTGCCCCTGGATTACTGCGGCGCGGACACGCAGGGTGCGATCGGATATATGTTTCAGATCGCGCTACATAATGAATTTCGCAGACGCGGGATGGAAAAACGAGCGGCTACGGTGGTCACGGAAGTCCTCGTGGATTCGGAAGATGCGGCATTCCAAAACCCGACGAAGCCCATCGGCTCTTTCATGGATCACGAGACGGCACACGTGCGCAGCGAGAAGGAAGGCTGGTCGATCGTCGAAGATGCGGGTCGTGGCTGGCGGCGCGTGGTTCCCTCCCCGTATCCCCAGAGGATATTACAACGTGATGCGATTCAAACCCTGATCGACGCCGGCTTCGTCGTCATTGGCGTGGGCGGTGGCGGCATTCCGGTCATCGAGACGGAATCGGGAAACCTGATCGGTGTGGAGGCGGTCATCGATAAAGACTTCGCTTCAGCGATGCTGGCCATCGACATCCATGCCGATCTGTTGTTGATATCCACTTCCGTAGAAAAAGTTGCCTTGAATTACCGCAAACCGGATCAACGTTGGCTGGATCGTATGACCATCGACGAGGCGAAAAAGTACCTCGCCGAAGGGCATTTCGCCAAAGGCAGTATGGAACCCAAGATTAAATCGATCATCTCTTTCCTCGAGCATGGTGGCACGAAAGCCATCATCACGAGTCCGGAGAATATCGAACGAGCGTTATCCGGTCAAACGGGAACGCACGTCGGTTTGGGGTAAACTAATGACGATCTGGATGCCGAAGGGAGGTGATGGTAGCGTAAAGTAATTCGAACCCTCATTTCAAAGGCATGTTCGATCGCACTGTATTCAGGAGGAGATTTCATGGACACTTCGAAAGTGTGGAAATTCATTGCGTTGATCGTAATCTTTTCGTTGCCTCTGGCGGCATGCGCTAGCGCCACCGAGGAAGCTCCCAAGGAATTCGTCTTCGGCGTGATCCTGGTCGGACCCAAGAACGACCACGGTTGGAGTCAGGCGCATTACGAAGGCGGGCTCTACGTCGAGCAGAATCTTCCCGGCGCGCGCATGATCGTCTTCGAAAGCCTCAACCCGGCAGATAAGCCGGAAGCCACGCTGGAAGGGGTGGTGGACGACATGGTCGCCCAGGGCGCCCAATTGGTCTTCACCACCTCGGACGAGTTCGAAGAGGACACCGTGGGTGCGGCGGAGAAGTACCCCGATGTAACCTTCATCAGTGTCTCCGGTGACGATGCCTGGGCGGATGGCCAGGATGCCGGAGTCGCGCCGCCCAACGAAGGCAATTTCATGGGTCAAATGCCGCCGATGAAAGCCATCGCCGGCTGCGCCGCCGCACTCGCCACAGACTCGGGCAAGATCGCCTATCTTGGCCCCCTGATCAATTTCGAAACCCGCCGTCTGGCGTCTTCGGCGTACCTCGGCGCGCGCTACTGCTACGAGAATTACCGGGGCATGAGCGCG
>DAOUEE010000121.1:0-1679 GCA_034430695.1 Anaerolineales bacterium
CTTTATTCTGGCCTGGATGGCGTATCGTTTGCCGGCATTTCACCGCCCTCAACTCCATCGAACCGTCCTCCACCCGGCGGTCTTTTTTCTGCTCGGTTTGGTGAACATGTTTGCCTATTTTTTCACGGTTTTCCTCACCGCGGAGGCGGGCAAGCCGCCGCTAATTGTGACGGTGATATTCCTGGTGCTGCTCGACGCCGTTACGCTGTGGTTGACCATGCGCTGGTCCAACCATGGCGCGGCTTGGGACGACCGCCACAGGCTGGCGTTGATTGCAGGATTTCTGGGTTTCTTTATCTACTTTGGTTTCGATCAGGACCTTGCCGCCTGGCAGGGATCGAGCGTGGTGGCTTTGGCGACGGCCCTGGCGCTGTGGCGTTTGGGGCGTGTTGTTGCCGCTCGGTTGAATTCGAAAGGCATCGATAAGCCCCAGCCCGAAGCTGTATGATTCAGGGAATCCAATCTCAACACTCAGAAACCACTCTCCGAAGATGGTGCATGGATTGCGGTTTGATGTTGTAAGATGAGAGCGTATTCGGGGGAATCTTGAATTCGAAATGCGTTCGAAGGCCAGCCATGCGGCAATCGCATTAATCAAGTTCCAGGGATATAAAAGATGAAAGATCGAAACAAACCTCGTATCTGGACGACCAAAACGTTCAACCGGTTGTCCCCATACTACGACAGATTCATGAAGCTCTTCTTCCCCATCGGCGAAACCGGGCGCGAGAAAATCGTGGAGAAACTGACCACCGGCACGCTTCTCGACGTGGCTTGCGGCACGGGGACACTGCTGGCGATGGCCAGGGAAAAGGGGTTGAAGTGCTACGGCGTGGATCTTTCAGGGGGAATGCTCGCACAGGCGCAGCGGAAGGTGCCAAACGCCGAGTTCCAGCGGGGGAGTTTTTACCGTTTGCCGTACGCTGAGGGCAGCTTCGATCAAGTCGTTGCCACGAACGCCCTCAGTGGTGACGCGATCGATGCCGGGGAAGCGCTGCGCGAGATGGTACGGGTTTGTAAAACAGGGGGACGAATCTGCATCGCTGAGTGGCCGAAAACGGATGATGAATCGATCACTGAGAAGATCGTGATTTGGCTTGCGAGTCTCAACGACGATGCCCCGAAAGACTATTTTGGGATATTCCGTGAAATGGGGTATGAGCCGGAAGTCGATGCGCTTGATAAACGCTATCACATATTCGCCATTCGTAAGTGATTTCGAATCGAGTCTTCGAGAAGAGTAATACCGTTACGGTAACCAAAGCGGGACATCCTACATCGGATCATTATGGGATATCGAATTCGGCGTACGGATGGAATTCCTGTAGTGAGATGTTAAAGGGACATCGAGGGAAGAGAGCGTCACAGCTGTGTTTGACTCACGTTTCGAGAGCAAGAGGAGGATTCTCGCATGAATGCTGATAATGGATGGGTGAACAGTGTGATTGGCATTGCCGCAATCGGGGGCGTAATTACCGGCGTTGCCGGTCTTCTCGCCGCCCTGGTGTCCGCCCTGGGTGGGGGTTGGATGGCCGCAGGCGTCTGTCTCGTCGCTGCTGCTCTGGCGTTCGGCCTGTTGGCGGGTGCATTGCTTGGGGAATTTCCCAGACCAGGGAAGTAAAACCCGGGCCGGCAGCATACGGCTACGTCATCCTGCAGAAAAATCACCCAGATCCGGT
>DAOUEE010000122.1:0-9970 GCA_034430695.1 Anaerolineales bacterium
GCCTACCAGACGCAGGCTACGATTCGGGAAGCGCGCCGACTTTGGGAAGTCGTCAATCGTCCCAACGTGATGATCAAGATACCCGCCACGCAAGCGGGAATTCCGGCCATCCGTGAGAGTATCCGTGCGGGAATCAATGTCAACGTGACGCTGATCTTTTCCATCGAGCGCTACATCGAAGTGATGGATGCCTACATGGCGGGCATGGAAGCGCGGCTCGCGGCCGGGGATTCGTTGGACCACGTCGCATCCGTGGCGTCGTTCTTCGTCTCCCGAATCGATTCCGCCGTAGACAGATTGCTGGAAGATATCATCGTCCAGGACGGCAGCAGCGCAGAGCGGGCGAAGGCCTTGTTGGGAAAGGCGGCCATCGCCAGTGCGAAACTGGCGTACGCGCAATTCGAGGTCACCTTCGGCGCCTCGCGTTTCGAACGTTTGCACGCGAACGGTGCACGCCTGCAGCGGCCGCTCTGGGCTTCGACCAGCACCAAGAACCCCGATTATCCCGACACCTACTACGTAGACAACCTCATCGGTCCCAACACGGTAAATACCGTACCGGCAAACACCCTGGAAGCTTTTCGCGAGCACGGCACATCCTCCCCAACGTTGGAAGAGGACATCGCTGCCTCGCGAGCGCAGTTGGAGGCCCTGGACACGCTGGGAGTCTCCATGGCTGACGTGACGGATCGACTGGAACGGGAAGGTGTGGACAAGTTCAGCAAGGCGTATGATGCGGCGTTGAAAACGATCCACAAGCGCGCCAAACCGCTCAAGAAAGAGTTGGGCCCATTGGGCGACGATGTACGAGCTGCCTTGCAGGAACTGGAAGAATCTGAGCTGGCCACACGGCTGTGGGAAGGCGATACTTCACTCTGGACGCGTCAGGCAGGTGCCGCCAAGGAAGCCTCCCAGCGACTCGGCTGGCTTCGTTTGCCGCAGGAAATCCCGAACCTGCACGAGAAATTGGCCGCATTTTCACAGGCCGTAAGGAAGGATGGTCTCAAGACGGCCGTGCTGCTGGGAATGGGGGGCTCTTCCCTGGCGGCGGATGTCATGCGGCGGGATTTCAACCCCCAAACGGGGTTCGATTTTCACGTCCTCGATTCCACCGATCCGGACAGTGTGCGTGCCGTTCAGCGAAAGATAGATTTAGCGGAAACCCTGTTCATCGTTTCCAGCAAGTCCGGTGGAACGATCGAACCGCTGACGCTGTTGGCGTATTTCTGGGATGAGGTCGCGCAGATAAGTGATTCTCCGGGTGACCATTTCGTCGCCGTGACCGATCCGGGGACGGATCTGGAATCCATGGCTCGGAAGAGGAAATTCCGGGAGATTTTCGCCGCCCCGAGCGACGTCGGAGGGCGTTTCTCGGCGATGTCGATTTTCGGCCTGCTCCCGGCATCGCTCATCGGGATGGATCTGACAGCCCTCCATCAAGGTGCGCTGGAGATGAGCGCCGCGTGCCAGCCGGGCAGTTCGCCGGTGCACAACCCCGGGTTGTTCCTGGGTGCCGTCATGGGAGCGGCGGCGCGCAGCGGGCGCGACAAACTCACGCTGATCGCCGATCCGGGATGGGAGGCATTCTGCGACTGGGTCGAGCAGTTGGTTGCCGAAAGCAGCGGCAAGCGCGGCAGGGGTATCCTGCCGGTCGTCGGTGAGCCGCCCGAATCGGCAGGCGCCTATACGGATGACCGCCTGTTGGTGTATCTACGCTCGGAGGGTAAGTACGATCGCCGTCTACGCGGATGGGTGCGGAGCAAAGTGCCCGTCGTGGTAATCGAGCTCGAAAACGATGCGCGCAGCCTGGGAGGCGCTTTCTTCCAATTGGAAATCGCCACGTCCGTGGCCTGTCATCTGATCGGGGTGAACGCTTTCGACCAGCCTGACGTGCAGCGCGCCAAAGACCGCACGATGGACTTGCTGAAAACTTACAAACGAAAGGGCGCTTTACCGCAGCCCAAGATTCTCTGGCGTGGAGACGGAATTTCACTCTGGGGATCGGGAGACGACCCGTTCGATGCCGCGGCAGGTTCGCTGGAGACGCTGCTGCGGTCGATTTTCACCGACCGCGAGGGGCTGTCCTACCTCGCCTTCCTGCTGTACCTCCACCACGGCAGCGTTTCGATGAAACGTCTGGAGCGTGTACGCAGAGTGATCCTGAAACAACTCGGCGTCGCCTCGACTGTGGGTTTCGGGCCGCGCTACCTGCATTCGACCGGCCAGTATCACAAAGGTGGCCCGGATACGGGTTTCTTCTTGCTGGTAACGGCCGATCCGATCAAGGACGTGGTAGTCGAGAGCGATGCGAAAAGCTTTGCCGTACTCGAACGCGCCCAGGCGATCGGTGATTTCCAGGCGCTGCTCTCGCTCAACCGGCGTGCGTACGGTTTACATCTCGATTCGCCGCGGCGCATCAAGGGCTTGATGGACGCCATACTCAACATCGCCGAAGATCTATAATCGAAAGTAAAAGGATTCTGCTACGGTGCAGCAAGATACGTTTTTCGAACCCACCGTCCTCGAGGCGCTGTCCGGCGGTTCCAATGCGGACCTCACGCTGGGGCTCGAAGATTTGTTGGCGCCGGATTTGGAATTGCGACGGAAAGGCCTGAAAGCCCTCGTCGATCTGGACGCCCACCGGCGATCGCCCTTGGCCGCCGCAGTAATTGCCGGGCAAATCCGAGAGCCCGATATCGATTTGCGGACCAGGATCGTCGCCGCGCTGGCTGAGGTCTGTATCTCCGCTTCCGATTCAGAAAGGCCACCTTCTGAAGTCAGGGATTGGGTTCGACGCGTGCTCGCTGGGATGCGCACGCGTGAGATCTATTCTCTCCTGCAAATTATCGCCCATGACGCGGATCAAACGGAACATGTCTGCTCGCTGCTGCAAGTCTGTTCCTTTTCTGGGGAAACGCTGCTGGCGATCTTGAAAGATGGTCGTGCGGACATCGCCATTCGCGTGGCCGCGGTGAATGGGATCGCCGCCATCGGCTACCTCGATGCCATCACAGAGCTCGAGCGGCTGCATCAACGCATTTCGGGTCAAATCGCCGGACAGATTCCCATGGTCTTCGCCGGACGTCTGGAAGCGGAGACCGGACAGCTGCTTCCCGCACTGCAGGAGGCGCTGCGCTTCCTGGCGGAGGTGGCGGATTAACCCGGAGTCACCTCGCAGAAAACGGCCGCTGCCGGACCGGATCCTGCACGGATTGGACGAGCCGATATTCGATGTGCTGCCGGAAACCGTGCTGGCAAATTTCCACACTCCACGCTCCGAAAATGCCCTGGTCTGGAATCTGCTCTACCTCCTTGCACAACCTACGATCTCTTTCAGGAAGTTGATAAAGATCCGGCCATTGTGGGGAGGGGTGGTCTATCCCGAAGTCGATGACGCACTGCGCCCTTACTTCTGGGGCTTCGACGTACGAGGCAAGCGTTTGCCCGGATTGGACGGTGTCCTGGAGAGGGTCGACGGTGAAGGTCCACGGACAGAGGTGGATCTGTTTTTGCTGGG
Organism: Anaerolineales bacterium; assembly: GCA_034430695.1. GTDB lineage: Bacteria > Chloroflexota > Anaerolineae > Anaerolineales > E44-bin32 > WVZH01. The sequence continues at coordinate 3,518 of DAOUEE010000122.1, forward strand.
GAAGGCGAACCTGATCGTCATCGAGGCGAAACATTTGAGCGCCCCTGGCCGCTGCTCGCGTTACGCAGCCGGACGCTGTCCGGAAATCCATTCGGATCTGAGTGCGTCTGAAACGACCTGCCGCTACTGGGAATTGCCGCAGGCGGCTTTTTCTGCAGAGCTCGACCTCGGTGAGCGCCCGCGGTCCGGGCAGGATGCGCCGTCCTGCGAGCGGCATTATCAATTGGCGCGCACGCTCCTTGTCGGCCGAGAACTCAGCCGTCGGTTGGACAGGGAGCTGTCAATATGGATGATGATTCCTCGAAAGCATTGGCGCTCGCTGGAAAAGACCTGGTTGGATTTTACCGAACGGGTTCGGGACGATGTCCTCTGGCGCCGCATGCGCGTCGTGGCCTGGGAGGACGTGGATCGGTTGAGTGAAAAGTAGAAGTGCAGGTTGCGGATATCCATCCGATACCGATGATGGGCAGATATGCATCTGCCGGTCGACCTATAAAATCCGCATTGAATTGCAGCGGATAATCATCCGCTAGCTATCGGCAACGAATACATATCCGTAGAAAACAGCGGGATGGAAATGAAAACAGGCCGCCCTTGGGCGACCTGCTTGAATGATCTAAATCCTCGGCCAGAAAAAAGCTACTGCATGGCGTACTCAACGACGGGATAGCCGGCGTCCACCCATCCACCGAAGCCACCCTTCAGGCTGCGCACGTCGCTGTAACCGTACGTCCACAGCATGGTCATGGCGATGGTGGAGCGGTGCCCCGAGCCGCAGTACACCACGATCGTGGCGCTCTTGTCGGCCGGCCAATCGGCCTTGCCGTCGATGAAACTCTCCAGGGGGATGTGAATGGCACCCTCGATCAGTCCGTTCGCCTCCACTTCATCCTGGCGGCGGACGTCGATCAAAATGACATCCGGGTTTTCGACGATCTCGGTGTTGAGCGTCTCGGCGGTAATCACCCCATAGCCTTCAGGGACGTTCGAGAGCATGTCGTCGATCATGGCCAGCAAGCCCGGATCAGGCGTGGCGCCGTTGAGTACCTCGGCTTGCGGAACCCCTTCAGCGACCGGGTATCCGGCTTCCACCCAACCGCCGAAGCTGTTGTCTTTCAGCGACAGCACGTCGTAGCCCAACGCGTCCAGCCCGGTCATGGCGATCGTACAGCGCCAGCCGGAGCCGCAGTAGGAGACGATGGTCGTATCGAAGCCGGGCAGCAGATCGGTGTTCTTACCCACCTCGCGCAAAGGAACCACGATGGCACCTTCGATGTAGCCGTTTGCTTCGACCTCTTCCACGGCGCGTACGTCCAGCAAGAAGGGCGAATTACCTTCGGCGATCGCCGTGTTGAGGGCGTCGATGCTGTAGGTGTTGTAGCCGGTCATGCTTTCCAGAAAGGCGTTGAACGCCGCGTCCAGGGCGGCTTCACCACCGGATATGGCGTACCCCGCATCGGTCCATGCGCCGAATCCGCCTTTCAGGCTGCGTACATCGCTGTACCCGTAAGTCCACAGGATGGTCATGGCGATAGTGGAGCGGTGCCCCGAACCGCAGTACACCACGATCGCGGCGTCCTTGTTAGACGGCCAATCCGCTTTACCGTCGATGAAGCTTTCCAAGGGGACGTGGATCGCGCCGGCGATGGCGCCCTTTGCCTGGATTTCGTCCGCTCGGCGGACGTCGATGAGAATGAGGTCCGGGTTCTCGGCGATCTCGGTGTTGAGCGCCTCGGCGGTGATCACGCCATAGCCTTCGGGGACGTTGGACAGCGTTTCGTCGATGCGTGCCAGTAAGGCTGCGTCGGGTTCGGCGGCGTTGAGCACCACAGGATCAGGCACGCCTTCGACCACCGGATAACCGGCTTCCACCCAACCGCCGAAGCTGTTACCTTTCAGCGACAGTATGTCCTGCCACCCCAGCGCCCCCAACTCGGTCATGGCGATGGTGCAGCGCCAACCCGATCCGCAGTAAGAGACGATGGTGGTGTCGAACGAGGGCAATTGATCGGTGTGCTTGCCGACTTCACGGAGGGGGATGACGACGGAGCCTTCGATGCGGCCGTTGGCCTCGACCTCTTCTACGCTGCGGACATCCAGCAGGAAGGGCGGCGGCTCCTCGGCGAGCATTTCGTTCAGCGCCTCGAGGCTGACCGTATTGTAGCCGACCATGTTGGACAGGAAGGCATTGAACGCCGCGTCGAGGTCGTTCTCGGAAAGCTCGGCCGGTTTTTCGGCCATCATCTCTTCGGCCTCAGTCGGTTCGACCGCTTCGGCTGGTGGCTGCATGGCTTCCGTTGGGGGTGCTTCCTTTGCACAGGCGGATGCCATGAGGCCGAAGAGAAGTATGGCGGTCATGATCCAAAATATTCGCGATTTCATACAAACCTCCTATTCACAGAGATGTTCAACCATGTGTGTTTCGTTTACATCTGCTAACGTACGCTGATGGATTCTTCACCTCCTCAAGGGATGGGTGGAGGAACTCGCTCGACGATTACGGGCCGATTGGCGTTGACTTCTCCGCTGCTAACTTTATCGACCGTCAGGAACAGGGCGGCGTTGCCGTGGCAGGCGTTGCAGGACGCGTTCTGCGGCGTTTGCAGCTGGATGTTGTGTGGCGTGGCGTAGCGAAATGTCGGCAGTTCGTCGAAGTTGGGCAGCAGGTCATCGCCGTAGAATTCGAAGACGTCGCGCGCGATCGGCACGTGGCGCAGCGGTACGTAATCGTACGGGCGTTCATAGCTCTTGATCGGATTCAGTCCGATCAGAAAGGTCATGTAACTCGCATCGGTCTCGTAGTAGGGCACACCGTCGTCCGTCTGCAGCGTGTGGCACGAATCGCAGCTTTTGTAGGCGACGGAATGACACACCTGGCAAGATAATTGCCCGCCGTGTACCTGGTGCTGTTCGACTCCGTCCGCGCCGGTGGCCGCGGAGACGTGGCAGCTCTCGCAGCGCGGCGTTTGAACGCCGTCGTAGCGATGGGTCGGACCCGGCATGGGTTCGTCGGGTGTCGAGCTGGGATGACAATTCTCACAGGTTGCCGGCTCGCCGTGGACCTCGGCAGCCGTGTGGCAATCCGCACACACCATGCGCCCCTGGCGGAAATGTACGTCGCCCTGGTAGCCCTCGTTCTTCCCCAGGTATTCGTTTCCGACGCGGCTGCCGTGGCAGGCCGTGCAGGTTCTGGACATGGAGGCGCGTTCGACGAACACGTGGCCGTCCAGGAAACCGCCGCCGACGCTCGCCGGTTGGCTGACGTGGCACTGCCCGCAGGTCGTGTGACAGTTGGCGCAGTGGTTATCCATCATTTCCTGGATGTGCGCCCGTGCCTCGGGATCTTCGCTGTCCGACCTCGCCGCAAGGGCGGTTTCGTAGCCCTGCAGGGTGTAGTGCAGGCTGTTCGTCTGTGCTTCGATCAGATTGGGATGGCACGTTCCGCAGGCATCCTGTGGATTTTCGCTCGGGTCCGAGATCAAATCGGTGTGCGCGGTTGCCTTGTCGGTGTCGTTGATGCCGGCGTGGCAGGCCGTGCAGGCGACCTTTCCGTGAACCGTATCGGTGTAGGCATCCACATCCAGCAGTACTTTTTCCCAGGCCTCCAACGGAGGCACTTCTCCCCCTCAACCTTCGCCCGAGGATTCGACCTCCACATCTTCTTCGGGCGCCGCCGTGTCGATCAAGCGTTGTTTGTCTTCGTGACAGGCAATGCATTGGTCGTCGACAGGTTCTTCATCGGGTGGTTCGGCAGCGGCATCTTCCAGCAATGCCAGGGCGGCGTTGGTGTGAACTTCACTGGATGGGGTTTCCGGTTCCGGCGTCGGTGTCGCAATTTCGCTCGGCGCTTTGGCCCGGCATCCTGTGAGGACGGCGAAGATCGCGATCCCCATCAGGCGGCAGAGGCAGGGTGGGAAGGATCGCACGCGAGGCGGATGACCGTCATTGAAAAATGATCGTGTTTCGTTCACGAAGAATCCTCTCCCGACGTTGTTTGCGATTTTTTTCACGAACCACCATCAGTAGCAGTATAATGAAACGCGGGGTAAAATCAACACCAAACCCAAGAAATACTTATAGGATTGGCTTTGGATGCTAAATAAGCAAATCCTATGAGGATATAGCGCCAGGGGGTTGAGAAACTAATGCAGTTTGTTAAAATATTCACAAAGGAGAACGCTCGATGCTGGACGTTCATCAGATCAATGTCTTCTTGATCGCGGCGCAGCAGATGAATTTCTCGGAGGCAGCCCGGCGCTTGCATATGTCGCAGCCCAGTGTAAGCCAACACATTCAGGCATTGGAACATCATTTCGGTATGCAGTTGTTCGAACGGCGCGGGCGGCATCTCGCCCTGACCGAAGCGGGCCAGACGCTCTTGCCTCTGGCGAGGCAGCTGGTCAACTTGTCCATCCAGATCGAGGAGTCGATCGAGTCGCTCCACGGGGAGATCGCCGGGCACCTCACCATCGGCTGCTGCACGACGGCCGGCCGCTACCTGCTGCCGAAATTATTGGCCCGTTTCCGTGAAATCCACCCCGGCGTTCAGGTCACCTGCTACGTCACCGACCAGCATACGGCCCTGGAGATGCAGAACGAAGGAAAACTGCAGCTGACCGTCGTTAGTGAGCGGGCGTATTCCAAGGACATGGAATTCCGCAAGTTCATCACCGATCCGGTGATCCTCGTCGTTCCCCCGGCGCATTCGTGGGCAGAGCGCGCCTCGATCGAGCCGCAGGATCTGCCGCAGGCGGATTTCATCGTTCGTGAGGAGACGTCCGGCACGCGCCGCGCCGTCGCCCAGGCCTTCACCAATGTCGGCATGAATCCGGACGACTTGAATGTGATCATGACCCTGGGGACGTCTCAGGCAATATCGATCGCGGTGCAGGAGGGGATCGGCGTGGCTTTCCTCACCCGCATGGCGGCCGACGATGCCGTCCGGCGCGGCGACATTGTTCAGGTTCAGGTGAATGGAATGGAAATCTCTCAAGACGTTTGGGTCGGTCGCAACGTCCATCATCCCGCCACGCGAGCGCAAAATGCGTTTTGGGAATTTGTCAACGATCCGGAGAACGAGCTGTTAATCAACCTGCGCAGGGGGGATGAAGTTGGACGGACATTTTGTGTGGTTGCCGATGACGCGGAGGAAGAATGAAGAAAAAACCGATCGGATTGCCGAGATGGATCTGGTTCATCCCGCTTGGTCTGCTGCTGGCGCTTCTCTTGATGGGGTTCGCGATGCATCGCACGACGCAAACGGGTGCGGGGAACGAGAATCTCCAGACTGCGAACGATTGTGAGGAATGCCACCTCGATATCGCCGATCACTGGTCGCACAGCTCCCATGCACACGCTTTCGACGACGACGTCTTCCAGGAGCGCTGGGCGGGGATGGGTGAACCGGGTGAGTGCCTGGTCTGCCACACCACGAATTACCAACAGACCACCGGCGATTACACGGCCGAGGGCGTTGCTTGCGAAGCCTGCCACGCCGGTACACCGGAGAATCATCCCCCGGAACCCGTTCCCATACTGGCAGACACGGAATACTGCGGTGTTTGCCACACCACCACGCTCGGGGAGTGGCGCCTGACCGGTCATGCGGATGCGGTTGTAGGGTGTATGGATTGTCACGATCCGCACAGCCAGAAGCCCTTGTTTGAGGTCAGCGATGACCTGTGCATCAATTGTCACGAGGAGGATATGGGTCCGTACCTGGAAGATCTGCACATCCAGAAAGACATCGGCTGTGTAGATTGCCACGCCCTGGTGATCCCGCCGGAGGAAGTCCCCGAGGACGGAATCGTGCCCACCGGCCATAGTTTCACCATCACGCCGGCCACCTGCGTCGCTTGCCACACGGATGCGCTGCATGCGGGATTTTCGCTGCCGGGATACGAGAACGGCGCCGGAGGCAGTGGGGCGTCCGTTGAAGGCGGTGAAGGAACATCCGAATCGCCCGAGCAAGAAGAGACGGAAGTCGCGCCGGGTGTGCTTGCGGAGCGGCTCGAGCGTGAACTCGAGACGACGCGCGCCGCGCTGGCCAGCCGCAGCATGACCTTCTGGTTTCAGGGCGGCGTCGTAGGGCTCGCGCTCGGCGGAACCACGGCCTGGATCGTCGCCAACAACGTCCGCCGCGGGCGCAAGGAGCGGGACGATGACGAAACGTAAGAAGGACCCGGCGCTGCTCACCCGGCGCGATGCGGCCAAGATCATCGGCGCCACCGGTGCCACCTTCGCGATCACGCAGATCATCACCTCGGGGCCGCTTTCTCCGGAGGCCGTGGAAGGCATCGGCCGTTCCACCCATGAGCAGGGTGCGGCGGCCGATCGGGAACACGAATGGCACATGGTGATCGACCTGGGTACCTGCATCGGCTGCCAGTACTGCATTTGGGCCTGCCAGGCGGTAAACAACGTGTCCGACGACCGCATGCGCTGGAACGTCGG
>DAOUEE010000123.1:0-16982 GCA_034430695.1 Anaerolineales bacterium
AGGTCTTCGAGTATCGAGCGGACTTTTTGTGGGTTCGCCTTACCCTTCGTCTCTCGCATGATCTGGCCCACAAACCAACCCAGGATCGTCGTTTTTCCGTCCCTGTACGTTTTTGCCTGCTCCGGATTTTCGGCAACGATCTTTGCGGCCATCTCACGCAGAACGTCTTCATCGGAGACCTGCGCCAATCCCAGGTCCGCGACAAGCTGCTCGGGAGATTGCCCGCTTTGCTCGACTTTCATGAGCAGGTCCTTGCCGGTGTTCGTCGTGATCCCTTTCTCCTGCACCATCTGGATGATTTTGGCCAGGTGAGCGGGGCGCAGTTTCAATTCAGCAGGAGAGACGCCAAGCTCCCGGATCATGCGCTGTACGTCGTTGATCAGCCAATTGGAGACTGTCTTTGCGTCGTCTCCGACGATGGAAACCACCTCTTCAAAATACTCGGAAAGACTGCGTTCTTCTGTGAGGATTTCTGCATCGTACAAGGGGAGGTTGTATTGTTCGACGAAGCGTTCGCGCCGCGCAAGAGGAAGTTCCGGAAGGCGAGCCAGGATTTCGGCCAGCCATTCATCGCCGAGGACGATGGGCAGCAGATCGGGTTCCCTAAAATAGCGGTAATCCGCCTCACTCTCTTTGGAACGCATCTTCCGCAGCGTTCCACCGTCCTCGTCCCACTGCAACGTCCAGGTTTCGATCGTGTGGCCGGCAGAAACCTCACGGATTTGCCGTTCGATTTCAGTTTCCACCGCCATGCGGGCGTTTTCGATCGAATTGACGTTCTTGATTTCCGTCTTGGGATTGAGGACCTCGCTGCCTTTTATGCGGATGGAGACGTTCGCATCGCAGCGCAGTTGGCCGCGCTCCATGTCGCCCTCCGAGATGCCCAACCAGCGCAGCAGCTGCCGCAGACGGATCAAATACTGCGCGACCTCGTCCGCCGTACGCAAGTCCGGCCCCGTGACCATTTCGACCAGCGGTACGCCGCAGCGATTGAAATCGATCAGCCGCCGATCGTTCTGGTATATCGTCTTCCCGGCGTCTTCCTCGATGTGCAGCTTTTCGATCGTCACCAGGCGAGTGCCGCCGTCCGGAAGCGGAAGCTGCAGAAATCCACCGCGCGCAAGCGGCTCGTCGTATTGGCTGATCTGATATCCCTTCGGCAAATCCGGGTAGAAATAGTTTTTTCGCGCGAAATACGAAAGCGGCTGTATCGAATCGGCCTGCATGGCCGCGGCCAACAACACACCCTTTTCAACGACGGCACGATTGAGAACCGGCAGCACCCCGGGCAGTCCGGTGCAGACCGGGCAGATGTTCGTGTTCGCCTCATCGTCCCAAGAATCCGCCTTGCACCCACAAAAAATCTTGCTCTGGGTGTTCAGTTGGATATGGGTTTCGAGGCCGATTACCGCTTCGTATTCCGGCACGATGCGCCTTTTTATCCCTCGACGATCGTTATCGATTCGATCCGATCTTCCGTGGTGAGGCGTTCGACCACATCCAGGCCCTCGGTGACGTAGCCGAAGACCGGATACATCTCATTCATGGTGGGAATGGCCACCATGGTTATGTAAAACTGGCTGCCGCTGACGGCGAGGATATCCTGGCGCAGGAAGAAACCCACCGCGCCGGGTGTGGTTTCCAGACCCGACTCAAACGGAAGCGTGTAGCCAATGTCGCTGTCCTGCGTGCCGCGCGGCGAGCCTGTGATCACCAGAAATCCCTGCTCGACGTAGACAATCGGAAATTGATCCCAATACCCCAATTCCGCAAGAACGACGAAGTTGTTGACGCTTTCCGGCGCCTCCTGCGGATGAAGCTCGACGACGATCTCCCCCTGCGTTGTCCGGATCGAGGCGACGTACGATTTACTTACGTCGATCCTCATCCCCGGAGGGCCGGTGAAGAGGTCTTCGCGGGCCTCGACATCCAGCGCAGCGAGCGGTCTTCCCGCTTCCCACTGCGGTACGATGGGGATCGCCGTTTCCGTTGGCGCGGGCAACAGACTCTCCGATACCCGTTCGATCTCGACTTTTTTCAATCGGTCGCCCTCGAAATCCGGATTGGATATCGGATCGCGCGGCGTTAATGCCCGCGCCACGTCCATCCCCTCGACGACCTTGCCAAAAATGGTATGTAAACCATTTATATGCGGTGTGGGACCGTAAGTGATGAAGAATTGACTTCCATTGGTGTCCGGTCCGGAATTCGCCATGGCCAGGTAACCCTCATCGTCGAAACGCAGATTGAAACTGATCTCATCCTGGAAGCTGTACCCCGGACCACCCGTCCCCGTTCCTTCGGGATCGCCACCCTGCGCCATGAAATCGGGAATCACGCGATGGAAGGTGGTGCCGTCGTAGTAACCTCGTTCCGCCAGAAAGATGAAGTTATTCACCGTTATAGGCGCCTCATCGGCGAAAAGTTGAATACGGATGTCACCCTTATCCGTCTTCAGCGTTGCGACGTAGATGGCCAAAGTGTCGATGCTCATTTCCGGGGGTTGATCCCACTGCAACGTCTTTTGCCCAACGAGTGAACAGGCGCTCATCGAGGCGAAGGAAAATACGAACAAACTCCGCATTACCCACGCCCGAATGGTTTCTCTATTCGTTTGAAACCGGTCCATACTGACCTCCAAGATCATGTGGCAATATCATTCGTACCTTGCATCACTGTGAGGTACCCCATTTGTAAATTCACTAATGCTCTCCACCTGTGGGAAATTCTACCCGCAAGTCAAAGCTCTTATTTCCAGTATCGATCACCTCGATTTGCAGGCACTCGATACATTCTACACTGGGAACCCTGTCCCCGAAGGTAACGCTCATTTCATTTCCCGGGTAATGTAAATCCAGCCAGGATTTAACGGTGTAATCCAGCAAGGATGAATTATTCAACGAGGGCAAGCCGCTAATCGTGAGCGTTGCTCCGCGGGGGAACTCAGGCACTTTATTGTCGAGTTCAGAAAAGAATAACCTTGAGACAGTGCCATTTCTTTCCCACTTATTCAGGTCTCGAAATATTGCGCTGTAGGCAAGAAGATATGCGAAGATCATGCCAACTACAGAAAGGAAGAACACGGATGTCAGTAGACCAGCACCATAGCGAACACGCATCGCTGGTTTCGCTTTTACTGGGATCTTTCGGATGAAGGTTGTGACACTGCGCAAGAGTAAGATCGCAAAAATAGTGGAGAACGCCGCAACAGAAAAGTAAAAGTTCCTCTTTGATCCAATAGATGTTACACAAAAAAGTACGAGTGAAAACAGTATCCACAGCATCATCATACGCATGATGCGGTCTTCCATATCTACACGGTCCTTCTCACGATCTAGACGCGTACCGAATGCAACGATTGCAAGGACACTGAAGATCGCGATACGATAGCACACTCCGATAACTGTGTCACGCATCCGAAGCAAATATTGTTCGAGCGGAGTGCGATCTCGTCCCTCCATAACCTTGAGAAGAATATCCCATCCATGGCCATAGTATGTATCTTCAATGATATTTCCGAAGAAGTGTGCGATAAGGGGATAGGAAAGAATGGCAAGAATCGAAATACATAATAGACCGAGCAGGAAAAAAGTGAATGCTTTCGAAATTGGATTCCTTCTTGTACCAATCCACATCATTACAGCGTCGCGCAGGTAATATAGAATTGCGAGCGAACATAGAATTAGCAACGCGGATAAGACAAGTTGATTATTGCTGGGATGTATAGAATATATACGTTTTAACTGCGTCAATATCAAATATCCGGGGTCGACCAAAGCGGTAAAGAAATTGATGATGATATTTTTCGCAGTATGCAGGATATCACCTATCGAAGACGATGAAACGATCCCGACGCCATCCAGGGCAATCGTTCTCCACACCATCATCAGCAATGCGGCGAGAATGAATGGAATACTCAACCGCAGCGCGTACCGGATCCTGTCCCTCATTGATCCTTCATTGGATGATGCGAAAAGTAGAAAGTAAGAAAAAAGATAAAAGGGTGACAGAAAACCCACCTCTTTCGCGGCCATTGCGAAGCAAGAAAACAAAACAGCAAACCGCATGTACCAAGCACTCTTCTCTGTTCTCGACTGCATGAATGAAACGACAAGTCGTAGGGACATCAAACTGAATAATGCGGCAAGCAAATCCTGTCTATGTGAGATGACGGACACATTTTGAGCAAGCACAGGATGGATGGTGAAGAGCAAGGCACCCAGAATCGCGACACCCGAATAACCACCACTGATCTCATCGACAATCCAATAAAGTAAACACGCGCATAAAACATGTAAGAGCAAATTCGTAAGATGATATCCCCACGGATTCAAACCCCATAATGCATAGTCGATTGAAAACGAGAGTGTTGAGATCGGACGGAAATATTGGTAGCGATCTGCGAACGAGGTGCCGCCCATCATGGGTTGCGAGAAAATTCGAAGCAAGTCGTCTGACGATTTAATCCGACTCGTGTCGATCAATGTCAATGTATCTGTTCCTGTAAAGTAGAGATCGAAAATATCCCGATATGCGAGTAAACCAACGAGGAGAATTACAAAGAAAATGAATATTCGAACATTGGATCGATTGGCGGCGAATTTGGCAGATAGCAAACCCCGTCTCATACGGATCTCGTAATCGGATATATCGAATAATGATTGGCAAATCGACTCACGAGAAGACTTCCTTGATTACTAATCAGTGGACAATGTTGGTAACATCGGTGAACTGATAGGGATCGCTACGCGGACTGAAGTAATTCAAATCTTCTCTCAGTTCCATCTGTTGCCCAAAAGCACATTGGAACATAATGGCAAAGGAATTAACCGGGGTAATCGAAGGGTAGAGTGCATCCGCACAACTCTCCGGCAGAAGGTATACGGACAATATTGACATCCTTTCGATGAGCGCCTCATTGCTCGGCGAATTCCAATACATCCGGATTCCAGGTCCATGGTCAGCCTGGAGAAAAATAATGGGTTGATGTTCCGAATGGGAAAGGATCGCCTCGATGACTTCAAGAATCCTGTACGAGATATATTGAGCTTGATCTCGATAAAGGGCTATTTCCGTTTCGACGGATTCGCGCGGGCCCGTGCCGTCGGCCCATGTGAATGCCTCGGTGCTTGTGAGTATCTCTCCATTCGGTCCGAAAACATATGGATGGTGGGGTGAAATGATATGCGCAAAAACAAATTTTGGACCTGGCAAGGTCGGCACTTGTTCAAGATATTCAAATTGCGAGAGGACCCAATAATGATGGGCGAGATATGGCGCCTCAAGATTCTTAAATATTGAATTGCCATCGCGAACACTCAGATCGATAAGCCCTAACAATGCCGTTGTGCGAATGAAGATGGATTCAAAAGCATTGATTCGCCCAGCCTCTCGATAACGGTCGAGTTCGGAGATTTGTGGTTTGAAATAGACATCTGCATCTTCGATTTCAGTCGGCTGCCAACTACTTGCTAAAGCGACGACAGTGTATCCATGCTGCTCTACTATATTTCTCACCTTGCTGTGTGCGATGCCATCAATCATGGCGATCGGATAATCATCTGCTTTCATTGCTCCAAATTCGTCAAGTAAATGCTTCATGTTTAAGGAAGAATTCAACGACAAAGCTGTGAGGGAGTAATTACTCGTCGCTTGATCGGCAACATAAAAACCTCTCTCACGTAATTGCTGCAGAAAGTACGAATTATCGTAGCCAAAATCCTCCTGCAAAATATCTGAACGTAGATAAGCATCGAGGATGATGTAATAAATATCAGGCTTGTACTTCAATTTCGAAAAAGCTTCGTCATCCTGCGGAATCGTTTCTAGCGGAATGGCATCGCTCTTCGTGAAGAATGGGACTTCATGCATGACCAGTGTGTAAGCCGGAGATATCAGCGACAATAAGGATACCAAAACAAGTATTTTTGAGAGAGAGACAACATTTCTTATTCTCTTAACGATGTACCAAGAGCCGATCAAAAAAAGCAGCACAAACATCGGTAAAAGAAATCGATGCCGACCAATTAAAATCCCAGCTATTCGAGTCTCCTTCAACATCATGTACACATGGCCATATGAAAAGAATAGAATCAAAATTATCGATGCCAATGCAGCACCTTTATACCAATCCCGAAACACGACGCGGAATATTACAATAAGCAGGAGTGCGCCCGAGATAGACAATACAAGGGAACGATTTGCCTGAGAAAAAGGGATTTGTTGGATGTTTTGAGAAAGGAAAGCTAAAACGGGAAAGCTGGCAAAGAAAATCGGATGCATCAAGGAAAACTTCCGGATAAAGTTCTCTTTTCGCCCCAGATCAGTATCGTCACCCCCACTATAGCGCGTATTTTCCTTATTCATGTTATCACCTGATAGCTAGTAAAATTGCTATATTTTACGGTGGCTCTGAGATAGACTTTCGTATTATTAACCCCGGAATGAGTAATCCCCGAGGACAATCACATGCCTGCGTTATCCGGTATCGATGATTTCGAGATAATAACCGCTTGCCACAAGACTTTTCCACTTCAATTCTTTATAAACTGCATAGAAGGATGAAGTGTATCACATGTTACGGAGTAAATCCGGCCTCTCGAGTCTCCAATCTTCGTCCGCCGTAGCCATTTCGTACGCCCGGCCGATACGCAGCAGCTTTGCCTCGTTGAAATCCGCGCCGAGGAATTGGATGCCGATCGGCAATCCCTGCGAATCGAAACCGGCCGGGAGGGAGAGTCCAGGGATACCCGCCAGATTTGCCGGGACGGTCAGCAAATCCGCATACTGCATCAATACCGAATCCCCGTACACGGCGCCCAATTCGAACGCCGTCGTCGGAGTCGTGGCCGTGAGCAAAGCATCCAGGGCATATTCGCCCTGCGGGTCGAAAATGCTGTCGAAATCGCTGCGGATCAGCGTGCGCACCCGCAGCGCCTTGTCGTAATATCCCTTTTCGTACTGTTCCGCCGATACATACATGCCCATCAGGATACGCAGCTTTGGTTGAGGGCCAAACCCTTGGCCGCGGCTGCGTCGATACAATTCGTGTAAATCTGCGACGGGCTGTGTGTAGCGGTAGCCGTATTTCACGCCGTCGTAGCGATGCAGGTTCGAAGCGGCTTCTACTCGAGATACAACGAAGTACACGGGTATTCCATAACGAGTGTTCGGCAGAGGCACATCTTCAACGATCTCCGCGCCCATCTCCGCCAACATCTCCGCCGCGCCTCGAACAGCCGCTTCGATTTCAGATGCGATCGGCCGCTCGAGCAACTTTCCGGACCCTGGATCGGGATACTTCAGGCGGAAGTAATCCGGCGAAATCCCAATCCGCAATCCCTTCACACCATCCTCAAGTCCTTCCAGATGATCGGGAACCGGGGTGCGAACTGCCGTGGCATCATGCTCATCTTTCCCAGCAATGACGTTCATCATGATTGCTGCGTCGCGAACGTCTCGCGTGACCGGGCCAGGGCAATCAAGCGATGAGGCAAAAGCGATCAAACCGTAGCGCGAAACGCGTCCGTAAGTGGGTTTCAAACCCACAACGCCACAAAAAGCGGCCGGCTGCCGAATCGAACCGGCCGTGTCGGTGCCCAACGAGATTACGGCTTCGCCCGCAGCGACAGCCGCCGCGCTTCCACCCGAAGAGCCGCCAGGCACCCGTTTGGGATCCCAGGGATTTCTCGGGGAAGGTTGAAATGCGGAAGATTCGTTCGACGAGCCGAAGGTAAATTCATCCAGATTGACTTTGCCCAGAGTGAGCGCGCCGACAGCTTCCAACCGCTCCACCGGAGTAGCGCTGTAGGGGGCCACGAAATTTTCCAGGATCTTCGAGCCTGCGGTTGAAGGCGTGCCCTTCACGCAAAAGATATCTTTAACGGCCAGGGGAATCCCGGCCAGCGGGCCGGGGTCTTCACCTTTCTCCAAGGCGCGATCGATGCCCTCTGCCTGCAAACGGGCGCGCTCTTCCGTCAACGTGATGTAGGCGTGAATTTTCTCGCCGTCGTAAGATTCCTGCGGATGCGTGCAAGTCGTCGGAGAGGGTCCCTCCACGGCGCGGATGCGATTCAGCGCGGCATCGAGAATTTCCATGGCGGTACATTCACCGCCTTTCACCTTGCGCACGAGCTGATGCGCCGTTAAATCGCAAAGCGAAACGGTCATGTTATCTCCTCGTGCGGGATGTCGGGCACGACGATCGAACGCCCCTCGACTTCCGGAGCTTGCGCTAATATGTCGTCGGCCGCACCGGACGGCTCAATGTGGTCTTGGCGCAGCGGCAAACGCATGGCGGGAGAATAAGGAACGCCGTGGGACGTTATCGGGACTTCCGCAGCGACGTCGATGGCATCGAGTTCTCGAATGGCTTTGAGCTGGCCGTTCAATTCACGGCGCAAGTAGGCAGCCTCTTCGTCCTCCAGATGGAATGCGGCCAAATCGACGAGATGACGGAATATCGCTTCGCTGATCTCGTCCAAGGCTCGGCTTTCTGATTCCTGTGGCAAGGTGACCTCCGCTGCGAACATTGTACCCGCTGCTTAAACCGCGGTCAAAGCACCATGCTATAATCGCTGCGCATACGATCCATCAAGGAGAGCAACGAATGGTAGCTGCCGCATCCCCGGAACAAGAGATGAACCTTTTGCTCAGCGCCGAACACCAGATGATTCGCCGGGCTGCGCGCGATTTTGCCCAAAATGAGATCGCGCCCATCGCGGCTGAATTCGACGAAAGCGGCGAATTCCCGTTCGAAACCGTCCGCAAGATGGGTGAAATGGGTTTCATGGGAATCGAAATCGCCGAGGAGTACGGCGGCGCGGGCATGGATACCATCGCCTACGTGTTGGCGCTGGAAGAAATTAGCAAAGCCGATGCAGCGCACGGAACGATCATGTCGGTCAACAACTCATTGTATTGTTACGGCATCGAACGCTTCGGGACGGAAGAGCAAAAGCAGAAATACCTCGTTCCCGTCGCCTCCGGTGCAGCGATCGGCGCGTATTCACTCACCGAACCCATGTCCGGCTCGGATGCGGCAACGATGCGCTCGCGCGCCGTCCGCCAGGGAGATGTCTACCTGCTCAATGGGAGGAAATCGTGGGTCAGCAGCGCACCCAAGGCAAACTTCTTCGTCGTCTTCATGATGACCGAACCTGAAAAAGGCCACAAAGGGGTCAGCGCCTTTCTGGTCGATCCCCTGGAAGACGGATTCAGCCTGGGAAAGACCGAACCCAAGTTGGGCATACGCGCCTCCGCCACCAGTGAAATCCTCTTCGAGAACTACGGCTGTCCGCTGGCAAACCGCCTTGGTGAAGAAGGTGATGGATTTAAAATCGCCATGGCCGTCCTTGATGCAGGACGCATCGGCATCGCCGCCCAGGCGTTGGGCATCGCTGAAGCCGCATACGCAGCCAGCATCGAATATGCCAGAGAACGTGAAGCATTCGGGAAGAAAATCGGCCAATTCGAAGGAATCAGTTTCAAAATCGCCGACATGAAGACCCGCATCGAAGCCAGCAGGCTGTTGATCTACCAGGCCGCACTGGCCAAACAGCTCGCCAAGGAAACGGGGAACCGCTACACGCTGGAAGCCTCGATGGCGAAGCTGTTCACCTCGGAGACGGCCATGTTCTGCGCACACGCCGCGGTGCAAATTCACGCCGGTATGGGGTATTCGAAGGAATTGCCCGTCGAACGTTATTTCCGTGACGCCAAGATCACCGAAATATACGAAGGCACCAGTGAAATACAACGCCTGGTCATATCGAGGAACGAGCTGCAGCTACGCTGAATCCGCTTCGCGGCGTGAAACCGTCCATATGCGAGGCGGCCTTTCGTAAGAGATTTCACCCTGCACTCCAACAAAACTCATCCAACCCACTCCACGAGCAGCCCCTGAAAGTTGGGAACTTTCAACGAAACCGAGAAAACCGTACAATATCCAGCGGATGGGGATCTCAGAATCGGCGGACGGAGATGCCGGCATTCACGATTTCATCGATTCTCTGGAGGGAGACATGACGGAAAATCACGACCAAAATCATCCCGAGCGAGGATCATCCGCATCCCTGGAAAGCACGCTGCTGATGATCGGCGGGTTGCTGATCGTCTTCCTGGGTCAATATCTGGCGCAGCTCAGCCCGCACAAGCTCATCACCACAACGTTGCTGGCCGTCGGTGCTTTCGGCTTCCTCATCGGCGTCCTCGCTTCGAACTCCGCAGCCACTGCAACGATGCTGCAGAAATCGCTCGGAAAGCCCGCATCACGTTTGGGCGTCTCGAAGGGTCAGGTGCTCTTGTTGATCTTCGGTTTTTCGCTCTCCCTGGCATCCCGGGCGGCGGCCGGCAATTCCCTCCAGGCCCACTCGCCCTGGCACGTTTTGATCTGGATCGTCGGCTGTCTCGCGGTCCTTGCGGGCTGCTGGCGGGGTTCGTTGAAGGAATCCATGCGGGACATCGACCGCCGGGATTGGATCCTGGTTGGCGTTCTGGCAGCGGTCGCCCTCGCCGCGCGGCTCATCCAACTCGACCAGGTTCCCTACACGGTCAGCGGCGACGAAGGCTCGGTCGGGCTGATGGCCTGGGATTACGAAACCAGCGTGCGGAACAACTATTTCATCATGGGCTGGTTCTCGTTTCCCGCGCTGCAGTTCTGGCCGGCGTCGCTCATGCAAGAGATCTTTGGACGCAGCGTGCTGGCCATGCGTATCCCCTCCGCAATCGGAGGTGCACTTTCGGTGTTGGCCGTGTATTGGAGCGCGCGTTTGATGTTCGGCCGCCTTACGGGAGTCATCGCCGCACTGTTCCTCGCCTTCTTCCATTACCATTTACTTTTCAGCCGCATCGCGCTCACCAACGTTTGGGACGGTTTCTTTCTCATGCTGATGATCGTTTCGCTTTGGTCGGCCTGGCAGGAAAACCGGCGCCTCGCCTTCCTCAGCGCCGGACTCGCCATCGGCCTGGGACAGTTCTTCTATACCACGGCGCACTTGCTGCCGGCTTACGCGCTCCTCTGGCTGCTGATCCTGTACAAATCCCGACCGAAAACAGGTCGCCTGCCAGGAATCGCATGCGCGATCCTGGTCACAGCGGTCGTCGTTCTGCCGCTCGCTCTCTTCTACTTCCAGAATCCCAACGAACTGTCGGCGCCGCTCAACCGTGTCTCGATCTTGAAAGGGGATTGGATCCGCGACACTTCGCTGACCACAGGCGATTCGGTTTTCATGATCTTCGCCAAGCAGTTCTGGCAAACCATTCAGGGATTTACCGCCAGTCCAATACTGGGCGTTTACAGCCCAGGACGGCCGATGCTGCTCGTGCTGCCGGCCACCCTGTTCATCGCCGGATTGATTCTCACCCTGCTGCGCATCAAGCAGCCGCAGTACAACATTCTCTTGATTGCCCTCGTCGGGCCCGTTCTCGCTTCGACGTTCAGCGTCGGACCGCCCAACGCACAACGGCTGCTGCTTGCCGCGCCCATCGTTGCCATAGTCATCGCCTTGCCGCTGCAAGAAATCCATCAACAAATCAACGCCGCCAGAGCGCAGTACCATTCCATCTACGCTGCAGCGGCGATTGTCTTCATGCTGCTTATCGGTTATTTCGAAGTGCGCTTTTTTCAGCAAGCGATGGCGGAAGGACGGTACTCCGATTCAAAGAGCCGCATCGCCCGCGAAATCGGTGAAACGCTCCGTCAACAAGGGAAGGATTTGGCCGTGTATTTCCTCGGCCAACCCGTGATGGGCTACAACACGCTGCCCTGCCTGCCCTACATCGCCGCCAACGCCACCGGTCACGACATGTCCTGGCCGATCGATTGGACGCAATATCCAGAGCTGGGTGGAAGTCCAGCCGCTTTCGTGATTCTGGCGCAAAACGCCGAGGCACTGCAGGAAATCGAGGGTAAATTTCCGCAGGGCACGACGATCGTCGGACGGGATGAGTCTGGCCAGCCGTCGTACTACATCCGGTTGCTTCAAACCTCACCCGATAATTGATATCCATCCATGCGCGGTAAAGTCTCCTGACTTCGGGAGTGACTGAAATTGTGTACTCGAATGATCGCCCAGGACTCAAAATTCAATGAAAGCATTCGACGTTTCGGCGCACGTTTGAAAGAAATCCCCCGTGCACGCATCTTACTGCCGCACAAATGGAAGTGGGACAGCAAACTCTTCGCCATTGCGCTGCTGCTCTATGCACTCACGCGCTCGATCGCAATAGAGGACTTCCCCATCTACTTCTTCACGGATGAAGCGGCGCAAACCGTTCTCGCCGAAGATCTGGTGGACAACGATTTTCGCGACGCTGATGGTACGCTGCTGCCTACCTATTTCGAAAACAACTACCTTTACAATCTCAGTCTTTCCGTATACGTGCAGGTGATTCCCTACATGCTTTTCGGCAAGTCGGTGTTCGTCACCCGGGCCGCATCTGCACTGATCTCGATCCTGGCCGCCGTCGCCGTTGCGTTGATGCTGCGCGACGTCTTCCGCAGGCGCTTCTGGTGGGCGGGGGTTCTTACGCTTTCGATAACACCGGCGTGGTTCTTACACTCGCGCACGGCGTTCGAAACGGCCATTTTCGTCAGCATGTACGCGCTGATGCTGCTTTTTTACATGCGCTATCGCGGCGATTCCCCTGCCAACCTTTACCTGACCATCCTCTTCGCCGGATTGGCGTTTTACAGCTACAGCGGCGGGCAGTTGATCATCGCCGGCACCGCGCTGCTGCTCTTCATCTCCGACTTCCGCTACCACTTCGAGCACAAACGCACGCTGCTGTTTGCCCTCGTTTTAGCGGTAATCCTCGCTTTACCATACGTTCGATTTCAACTCGACTACGAGGGCGAAACCTATTTCCACCTGCGCATGCTTGGCACCTACTGGCTGGAAGACCTGCCGTTTCGAGAGAAACTCAGCACCTTCGTCAAGACCTACCTTCAAGGGCTGAACCCCGCGTACTGGTATCTCCCCCAGGAGACCGATCTCAAACGCCACGTCATGCAGGGATACGGGCACATTCTCATCGCCACGCTGCCCTTTATGTTGATCGGCCTGATCGAAGCGTTCCGGAAGTTGCGCCAGAGTCATTACCGCACGCTGTTGATCGCCGCGATCTGCGCGCCGCTGGGCGCCTCCATCGTGGGGATCGGCATCACCCGCATTCTCTCCTTCGTGATCCCGGCCGCTATGCTGACGACGTTGGGGATCTCGCGAGTGGCAGACTGGCTTTCCCCTCGCATCTCCCATAAAGCGTTCGCGCTCGCAGCGATCCTGCTGCTCGGCGGCACGAATCTCTTCATGCTCTACGATTCAGTCATACACGGGTACACCTGGTACGATGATTACGGGCTCTACGGCGCCCAATACGGTGCCCAACAAGTTTTCGATGCCGTCGAGGAATTTGCCCTCGCCCACCCCGAAGACCGCATCTTCGTCTCTCCCACCTGGTCCAACGGCACACACATACTGGAGCGCTTCTTCCTTCCCGCATGGCTCAACGTCCACCTGGGTAATGCGGATTATTTCCTGCTGGAAAAGCGCGATCTCGACGAACATACCCTCCTGGTCCTCACCGCGGAAGAATACGCGGAAGTACTGAACGAGAAGAAAGTCACGGACATCCGCGTGGAAAAAGTATTGAAATATCCGGATGGGTCGGATGGTTTCTTCTTCATCCGCATGAAATATGCACCGGACATCGACGAACGCCTCGCCGCAGAGAAGGCTGCCCGGCAGCAGCCCGTCACCGATTACGCGGAAATCGATGGCCAGCTGGTCGAAATCGAACACTCCCAGATCGACCTGGGAAAAATGGAGTACATCTTCGACGACGATCCATTTACACTGATCCGCACCTTCGATATCAACCCCTTTACCATCAACTTCAATTTTCCCCGACCCATTTCCCTCAGCGGGATCGCTGCCACAACCGGTAGCATGGACATCGTTTTCAGCGTTCGTCTTTATGGGGATTGGGGACCGGAGCCGATCGACATTTCCGAAACCTTTACCCATTTGGAGGACGATCCCACTGTGGAATTGACCGTTCCAGATGGGCCCAAAGAAGTGACGCGCATCGAAATCACCATTCTGGGGCAAGGGCTCAGCGACGAAAAAGTCCACATCCGCGATATATCCCTCTACTGAATTCAAACGCGTGCACGAACGTCGAGCGCTGATCTCGTAAGTCCGCAACCTGAAACCCACGATATAATCATCCCGGGAACGGTTGGTTGCCGCATCAGTACTCCATGCGGAAGAATCGTGTGGAAGACACACCGCGAGGAGGATGTTCTTGAAAGCCATTCTGTTCGACCAGCACGGAGGACCCGAGGTTCTACGCTACGACGAAATCGATGCGCCGCAGCCCGGTCCCGGAGAAGTTCAAATCCACCTGCGAGCAGCGGCTTTGAACCACCTGGATTTGTGGGTCCGCCAGGGCTGGCCTGGCTTGAAACTGGAATTTCCACACATTCCGGGTGCGGACGGAGCGGGCGAGATCGCCGCGCTCGGAGAAAATGTCACCGATGTCCAGCTCGGTACGCGCGTGGTGATCAACGCCAATCTGAGTTGCGGTCGCTGCGAATACTGCCGGGATGGGAAAGAGAACTTGTGCCGGGAATGGCAGCTGCTCGGGGAAACCGTCCGGGGCACCTATGCCGAATATGTCGTCGTGCCCCGCACGAACACGATGCCCCTGCCGGACTCCGTCGATGATCACACCGCTGCCGCAGCGGGCCTTGTCTTTCACACCGCCTGGCACTCGTTGATCCGGCGCGGCGACCTGCAATCCGGCGAAAGTGTCCTCATCGTGGGCGCCTCCGGCGGCGTGAACACCGCAAGCATCCAGATCGCCAAATACCGCGGCGCCAAGGTCTTCGTCGTCGGATCGAACGCGGCAAAATTGGCGCTGGCGGAATCGTTGGGTGCCGATGTGTGCATCGACCGCTCCAAGGTGGACGACTGGTCGAAATCCGTGTATCAGGCGAACGGCCGCCGGGGAGTCGACGTCGTGGTGGACAACGTGGGTGCCGGAAGCATGCCCCTCAGCCTGCGCGCCGCCCGCAAAGGTGGGCGTATTCTCATCGTCGGCAGTACTTCCGGGCCGGAACTCGAACTCGACGATCGGTTGATTTTTCTCAAACATCTCTCGATTTTGGGCTCGACGATGGGTACGCTGCGCGACTTCGCAGAAGTCATGCAGTTGGTCTTCAACGGGATACTCAAGCCCGCGCTCGACCGCCGTTTCCCCCTCGAAGATGCGGCTGCAGCGCAAGCTCGGATGGCAGCCGGCGAGCAAATGGGGAAGATTACCCTTGCCATCTAAACGACGCCCTCGGCTCGTAACTTGTCTGAGCCTGATAGTGTTAACCTATTCAGCCATCCAACTCATGGGACTGAAGGCAGGATTGTCGCTTCCCGACCTCAACCTCTCCGTTCCCAGAGGGTATCTCTTCCTCAAAAACGGTGTTTGGGGATTGACCGGCTTATTCACTGCCGCAGCACTTTTCTTTGGATGGTCTCGAGCCCTGCAGTGGACGCGGGGCGTTGTGTTGCTGATCGGCATATGGTACTGGGTCGATAGAGTGGCGTGGATGCATTCGGACTTCACACGCAGATCATGGCCGGTGGCAGCGTCGATCACTCTTGTGATGATTTCCGTGACCTTCTGGGTCACGAGCAGCAAGTCGGTGCAAGCGTACTATCGGGAGACGAATGTATGAGTCATTCTTCGAGAATCGAGTATCTACAGAATTTGCGCAAGGAAGCGCGAATGGGCGGCGGCCAGGAGCGCATCGACGCCCACCACGAACGTGGACGCCTGACCGCACGTGAACGCCTCGAGATTCTGCTCGACACCGGATCGTTCCGCGAGACCGACATGTTCGTCACCCACCGCACGTACGATTTCGCCCTGGACCAACAGCGCTACTTGTCCGACAGCGTCGTCACCGGCTGGGGGACGATCGATGGACGGCTCGTGTACGTCTTTTCCCAGGACTTCACCGTCTTCGGCGGCAGTCTGGGAGAAGTCCATGCCGAGAAAATTTGCAAGATCATGGACATGGCGCTCAAGAATGGCGCGCCGCTGATCGGCTTGAACGACTCGGGCGGTGCGCGCATCCAGGAGGGCGTCGTCTCGCTCGGCGCGTATGCCGATATCTTCCTGCGCAACACACTCGCTTCCGGCGTCATTCCGCAAATCAGCGCCATCATGGGACCGTGTGCCGGTGGCGCGGTCTACTCCCCCGCCATCACGGATTTTATCTTCATGGTGCAGAACTCATCCTACATGTTCATCACCGGTCCCGACGTGGTCAAGGCCGTCACCCACGAAGAGGTGTCTTTCGAAGACCTCGGTGGTGCGGAAGTCCATGCTTCGGAATCTGGCGTGTGTCATTTCATGGCGCCCAGCGAAGCGGATTGCCTCTACATGATCCGCCTGTTGTTCTCCTACCTTCCTCAAAACAATATGGAAGATCCACCCACGGTGATCTCCAGCGACGACAGGCTGCGCACCGAAGTAGCGCTCGACACCATCGTCCCCGACGATCCCAGCAAGCCGTACAACATGCGCGACATCATCCGTCTGGTCGTCGATGACGGTGCATTTTTCGAAATCCACGAGAACTACGCCCAGAGCATCGTCGTCGGCTTCGCCCGTCTGGGCGGCCACAGCGTGGGCATCGTCGCCAACCAGCCCGAAGTCCTGGCCGGCGTCCTGGACATCGATTCGTCCGTCAAGGGCGCCCGCTTCGTGCGTTTCTGTGATTCCTTCAACATCCCCATCATCACTTTTGTGGACGTGCCGGGTTTCTTGCCCGGGACAAGCCAGGAACACGGCGGAATCATCCGCCACGGCGCCAAGCTGCTCTTCGCCTACTGCGAAGCCACGGTTCCCAAGATCACCGTCATCACCCGCAAGGCATACGGCGGCGCGTACGTGGTGATGTCTTCGAAGCACATTCGCGG
>DAOUEE010000124.1:0-5037 GCA_034430695.1 Anaerolineales bacterium
CCTTTGAGCGTGGCCAGGAACAGGCCTTCGCCGCCGAAGAGGATGTTCTTCACGCCCTTGACGCGCGCGATGTCGAAATCGACCGTCGGTTCGTACGCGGCGACGTGCCCGGGATCGACTTTCAACGACTCACCGGAGGCCAGGGTGTACTCCCGCAGTTCGCCGGGAATTTCCAAAAAGACGACACCCGGACCGGTTACCTTCTGCAGGATGAAACCTTCCCCACCGAAGAGGCCTGCTCCGAGACGCTTGCGGAAAAACATCTCCAGTTGAGCCGTTCCTTCTGCGCACATAAAGGCGTCCTTCTGGCAGATGAGGGTTTCCCCGCCGGCAAGCTGAACGTCCAGCACCTTTCCCGGCGCTTCGGGTGTGAAGACGATCAGCCCCTCGCCGGCACGGCACGTATAAGTGGTCATGAAGAGCGATTCTCCGGCCAGGGCGCGGCCGAGACCTTTCATCAAACCACCACGCGTGTCGGTTTTCATGTCGATGTCGCCGCGCATCCAGGCCATTCCACCGGATTCGGTGTACATGGATTCTCCCTGCCCCAGATGTACATCGACGCTCTGCATGACTTCTCCTATTACTTCGTATCGCATCGTTCACCTCCTGTGATGTGTACGCAACCTCTCACTCATTCGACGATTTCGATGTAGCGATCCAACGCTCGCGCACCCGCAAACGGCACGAATCCATACGAGCGCGATGTTTGGAGAACCCAGGTGATGTTTTCCGGTTCGAGTGCATAATCCACGGTGAATACGACCAATCCCTGGTTGCGGGCGAAGGATAATTCTTCCAGGTACGCCTCACTGCTGCCGTGCAGCGTACCGTCCGGATTATCGTCGAACTGCCGGCGGCACGCAGCCGGCAGGCTGTCCCGATAGGCACGCGTATCGATTTCGTCTTCCGTGCGCGGTAAAGGACAATCTCCCTGCGGCCGGTTATCAACGCCGCCATCGAACCACACGTTTTCCTGGGCGATGGCATCGATGCTCCGGCGGAATTCTTCGTCCGCGACCAGATGCGCCGGATTTTGCGCCACGATCACACAGCGCGCACAAGCCTGCCGAATTGTTACGCTGATCGACCCTACCCAGGCGATCATTTCGGATTTTGCGTCCACCGCATCACGACGGGCAGCTTCTGTCACGATTTCGTCTTCGTACGCCGCCACCCAATCCAGATACACCCCATCGTAGTCCATGTCTAAAACCTGACGCAATAGTCCGTCTTCCCCCATCCAGATCGATTGCCAATCTTCATGCCAGAAGGCCACCGGAAAGTCGTCCGCCCAACCATCCGGATCATCCCCCAGAATCCAAACCGGATCGCCGATCCGCCAATCTTCATTCCAATACGTGCGGAAGGATTCCGCTTCCGCGATGTCGATGTAGGCGAGCACCAGCTTCGGATGCGAAGCACCATGCAGGCGTTCGATCACCTGCGCCATAGGAAAGTCCTCGCGATCGATCTCGGAGGGGACGTAATCGAGCACCACCATGTCGTACCGGGACGCGGCAATCTGCTGCAGAAGGTCCGCATCGAGTTCGCTGTCGAGCAAATAGAGCCAATGCTTCACGGCCGCCAATCCGATCTCTTCACCCGGCGAATCTGTCGTCTGCGATGGACGGGTCGTGGTTCTAGCTTTAATCACTTCATTGGGAGTGATCAGCGTAACGGGATGCGTCAAATCTCCTCCCTGCGAACAGCCGGCTAATACGGCCAAGAAAAGGGCAACGATCAGGAAGGGATAGGGGCAGCGAGTTCGAAACGTTTTCACGGTCACCTGCCTTTGATACACAATCCGGGAAGTTCACGCAAGTCGTGGAGAAATTCAGATATTGATTGGTATAATTCTAAACCTCGGCCAAACCCGTTTGTCTCGTCGTGCTGTTGGAAGTTGGTTCGTCAGGGTGGATATCTTTTTCCAACGGAGAAAGCCAAGGCACTCATGCGGCACTTTCGCCGTCTGACTGGAATCATTGACGAATATCCCCGAAATTTCTGGACGCTCGTTGGCGCATCCTTTATCGATCACGTCGGCGGCGCGCTGCTTTTCCCATTCTTCACCCTCTACCTCACCCGAAAATTCAACGTTGGAATGACGACGGTCGGCTTGATTTTCTTGATTTTCACGTTGGCCGGCATGGTCAGTAGAACCGTCGGCGGCGCGCTGGCCGATCGAATGGGACGGAAGGTAATTCTTTTATTTGGTTTGGTTTTCAGCGCGGTCTCCACGCTTTGGATGGGATCCGTGGAGGACATCAAACTTTTCTTCCCAGGTGCAATCATCATTGGACTGCTGTCCGATGTCGGCGCCCCCGCCCGAGAAGCCATGGTGGCAGATCTGCTCCCTGAAAAACAACGGGCGGATGGATTTGGGATCCTGCGCGTGGTCATGAACCTTGCAGTTACGATTGGCCCGGCCGTAGGCGGGTTGTTGGCCGCACAATCCTACATGCTGCTGTTCATATCCGACGCCGTAACCAGTTTGATCACCGCCGCGATCATATATTTCATACTGCCCGAAACCCGCCCCACCTCCGCATCCACCGAAGAGAGCGAAAGCATGATGACGACCTTCGCGGGATATGGAAAGATCATGCGGGATGGCTTCTTCATGGCGTTCATCGGCGCTTCGATATTAACCGTGATCGTCTACTCGCAGATGAACAGCACGCTCGGACCGTATCTTCGCGACGTACAGGGCGTACCCGAGCAAGGCTTTGGTTACATCCTCAGTTTGAACGCCGCCATGGTTGTGCTTTTCCAATTCGCCATCACGCGCCGCATTGCCAAATATCCCCCCATGCTCGTCATGGCCTTCGGCAGCATGCTCTACGCCATCGGTTTCGCCATGTACGGTTGGGTCTCGGAATACAGTCTGTTCTTGCTCGCCATGGTCATCATCACCATCGGCGAAATGGTGCACGTTCCCGTATCGCAAGCACTCGTGGCGCGCATCGCTCCGGAGAGCATGCGCGGCCGCTACATGGCCATGTTTGGCCTGAGTTGGGCGATCCCGTTTGCCATCGGACCTACGATCGCCGGCTTGATCATGGATTATGGCGACCCGCATTGGGTATGGTACGGTGCCGGCATCGTCGGCTTGATTGCCGCCGCCATATTCATCGTGCTGCGCCGCGAAGAGGAGACGCTGCCCGAATCCGAGCCGTCAGCAGCCTGATTCTCCGATAATATTCATTCCCGGAATTCGGCGTTGGCAAGGTGGACGCTTTTTTTAACGTTCGCTGCGAATGCGCGTTTTCCCGTGACACCCGCAGCATGAATGATGATTTTCTCCAAGCAACATGAGACAATTCACTATCTTTCATCTAAAAGGTCACATATTCTGTACCTATATTTGGGCGGAAAACCCGCCGATGATGTAAGATAACGTCCGCCGTGAAGTCCGAGTGCGTTTTACCCACATTCAAGGAGGGGTAATGGCACAGAAACGACGCCGCATCGCCGTCGGAGTCATGCTTCTCGTCGCGATCGTCTCCTTTGCCGTCATCCTGGCTCCGAAAAAAGCAGCCGCCGCACTGTTCGATCCACTCCCCGGAACTCTCGCAACGTCAGACGCCGGACTGGCACTCGTGCACGAAGCCGTCCCGCCGTCACCCGTGGAAGACACCTGCCAGCACTGCCATCTGGCCGGATCGATCGAAAATATGTGGACCCCAGCCTGGCGCTGGCTGGTCTTCTCCGTCATGGGTGTGGTTTTCGTTTACGGCTCCTACCGCATGGGAAGCGCCTGGATCACCCGCAAACCCTGGAAACCTCTCACGACCCGGGCTGCAGAATGGATCGACGAGCGTTTCCATATCATCGAGCCGCTGCGCAAGATGCTCTCGAAACCGGTCCCCATTTTCGCCACGCGCTGGATGTACTGCCTGGGGGGGATCACATTCATGCTCCTGGCGATACAGGGTATCACGGGTGTGCTGCTCGCCATGTATTACAAACCCACTCCGGATGAAGCCTACGCCAGCATTCAATTCATCGAAAACGAAGTCCGCTTTGGCTCTGCGATCCGCGCCATCCATCATTGGGCCGCCAATGGGACCATCATCATGGTCGTTGCCCATCTTCTGCGTGTCTTCATCACCGGCGCTTTCAAACCCCCGCGCGAGTTGAATTGGGTCACCGGTGTATTGCTCTTCGTGCTTACCCTCGGATTCGGCTTCACCGGTTATCTGCTGCCCTGGGATCAGCGGGCCTTTTGGGCGACGACCGTTGGCACCGAGATCGGCGGCGGCATCCCGCAGATCGGCGATCTCGCTTTGGTCTTCCTGCGCGGCGGCTGGGACGTGACCGCCGTTACATTGAGCCGCTTCTTTGCCGTGCACGTACTCGTTCTGCCCGCCATCATCGTCATCCTGCTGGCCGGGCATTTCTGGATGATCCGGCGCCAGGGCATTGCCCGTCCGCTTTAATTCGGTATCGGCTTACAAGTGATGGGAGAGCATATGACAGACAGCGAAGTCCCGCAAGAAGAGAAGACGATCCCGTTTTTCCCGAACCATCTGCTTACCGAAGTCCGGGTCGCAGTGCTGATCCTGTTCATCGTGGTCGGGATCGGCATTTATGCGCTCCATTCACCGGTCGGGCTGGGCGATCCCGCCGACCCGATGAACACGCCCGTACACACGAAGCCGGAGTGGTACTTCTTGTTCCTGTACCAAATCCTGAAGTACGTACCCAAGAGCACCGGTGCGCTCCTGCCCTTCGTAGCGGTTTTCATCCTTGTAATCTGGCCGTTCATCGATCGTAAAACCGACAGCAAGCCCGCTCGCCGGAACCGATTTATATTGGCGGCGGCAATCATCGCCGCAGTGGTCGCTCTCACGCTGATCGGCGAATTTAGTTGATCGCAGACGCACGGATAACGAGCCGTCAGGAAAGTTTGCCCCTGGAGAAAAACATGACCGCTGAGAAGCCATCATTGACCCGACGCAACTTCCTCAAACTGCTTAACCGCGTGTTCGTCGCCACGGGCCTCGGCGCGCTGCTGGCGCCGGTGGTGGCCTA
>DAOUEE010000125.1:0-8144 GCA_034430695.1 Anaerolineales bacterium
GCCAGGACATCTTCCTTGGCGATTTTCCGATCATGACCGAAAAAGGGACATTCATTATTAACGGTACGGAACGCGTGGTGGTGTCCCAATTGATCCGTTCGCCGGGCGTGTATTTCGATGCGCCCGAAGATCGTGCCACGGGCCGCCGTTTGGCGACGGCCAAGTTGATCCCGGATCGCGGCGCGTGGATGGAATTCGAAACCCGCAAGAGCGATTATCTGACCCTGAAATTCAATCGCAAACTCACCATTCCAATCACGATCTTTCTACGTGCGCTTTCAGCGATCGACGATGGATTGGGTTCATCGCCCCTAAAAGATGGCACGGATGAAGAATTACTCGAACTCTTCGCCGAAGCGGACAACAATCCGGATCACCCCTACATTGCCACGACCATTCGACAGGAACCCACGTGGGACATTAAGGAAGGGCGTACGTTGGCCGAGGAAGCCCTGGTCGAGTTCTACCGCCGTATGCGCCCCGGCGATCCGCCGACTCTGGACAACGCACGCGAGTATCTGCACGATCAACTCTTCGATCAACGGCGTTACGATACGGAACGAGTCGGGCGCTACAAGCTAAATCAGAAACTTGATCTGCACAACATCGTGCCGCTCGACTACCGCCGTGTTTCGACCTGGGACATCGTGCGTCTCGTCGAGCGCCTGATCTTGATCAACAACCACGCCGCCGAGCCGGACGACATCGACCATCTCGGCAACCGCCGCGTGAAGACGGTGGGTGAGTTGATCCAGGGTAAACTGCGCGTCGGTTTGCGGCGCATGGAACGCGTGATTTTAGAACGCATGTCGATTCGTGACCAGGACCAGATTTCACCGGTCTCCCTGGTCAACATCCGGCCCGTCGTCGCCTCGCTGCGCGAATTCTTCGGCTCCAGCCAGTTGTCACAATTTATGGACCAGACCAATCCGCTGGCAGAACTGCGCCACAAACGAACCCTGTCCGCATTGGGACCGGGCGGCTTGCGCCGGGAGCGTGCAGGCTTCGATGTGCGCGACGTGCATAACTCGCACTACGGCCGCATTTGCCCCATCGAAACCCCCGAAGGTCCGAACATCGGCCTCATCGGCCGGCTCTCTTCCTACGCGCGCGTCAACGATTTTGGTTTCATCGAAACGCCGTACCGCAAAGTGATCCGCGAATTGAATGCAAGCGACGAGCGCATCATCGGGCGGCGGGCGCGCGGCGAAATCGTGAATCCTCGCAGCAAGAAAGCGATCGTCGAGGACGGGGAAGAGATAACGGAGAAGACTGCAAAGCAGTTGGAGAAGGCCGACCAGCCCATCCCCATCGTACCCTTCGTCTCGGACGAAATCGTGTATCTCACGGCGGACGATGAAGACCGTTTCGTGATCGCGCAGGCCAATGCCCCGCTGAACAGTGCCTCAGAATTCGTCCGCAGACGTGCCTCCTGCCGGCACATGGGAGAATTCCAATTTTTCCCGCCGGATCAGATCGAGTACATGGACGTGGCTCCCCGGCAAATCGTCGGTGTGAGCGCCGCATTGATCCCGTTTCTCGAGCATGACGATGCCAACCGCGCCTTGATGGGCTCGAACATGCAGACTCAAGCCGTTCCGTTGGTTCAACCGGAAGTACCCCTCGTATCCACGGGGATGGAGCGTTACGCTGCACTCGATTCCGGACAGGTGATCCTGGCGGAAGAGGATGGTGAAGTCGTATCCGTAACCGGAAATAAGGTCGTCGTTCGCAGCGGGAAAAAGACGCACACGTACAATCTGCGGAAATTCAACCGCTCGAATCAAAGCACCTGCATCGATCAGCGCCCGGCAGTGATCAAGGGGCAGCGCGTGAAGACGGGCGACGTCATCGCAGATTCGTCCTCCACGGCGGAAGGGGAGCTGGCATTGGGGCAGAACGTTCTCTGCGCGTTCATCTCCTGGGAGGGAGGGGATTTCGAGGACGCCATCCTCGTTTCGGAGCGTTTGGTGCGCGAGGATCTGTTTACCTCGGTCCACATCGAGAAGCACGAAGTTGAATCACGCGACACCAAGCTCGGACCGGAGGAGATCACCTACGATATACCCAACGTGGGTGATGATGCCCTGCGCGATCTGACGGAGGAAGGCATCATTCGCGTGGGGGCGGAGGTCGGACCGAACGATATCTTGGTGGGGAAGATCACTCCCAAGGGTGAAAAGGAACTGACGCCGGAAGAAAAGCTCCTTCGAGCCATCTTCGGCGAGAAGGCGCGTGAAGTGAAAGACACCTCCCTGCGCATGCCGCACGGCGAGCGGGGGAAGGTCGTGGCCGTCAAGGTTTTCACTCGCGAGGAACATCGCGATTTACCTGCCGGCGTGGAAAAAATGGTGCGTGTTTCTGTGGCACAGCGGCGTAAGGCTACGGAGGGCGACAAAATGGCCGGACGGCACGGCAACAAGGGCGTCATTTCCAAAGTCGTGCCCATCGAGGACATGCCGTTTCTCGAAGACGGTACGCCCATCGATCTGATCCTCAATCCATTGGGGGTTCCCGGCCGTATGAACATCGGGCAGATCCTGGAAGCGCATCTCGGCTGGGCGGCCGACAAACTCGAATTCCGTGCAGTGACGCCGGCATTCGACGGCGCGAGCGAGATGGAGCTGGAAGCGGAATTGGCTCGAGCGTGGATGATCGATCGCGCCTGGCTCGAGATCGGCGAGCGGGCCTGGGAATGGACCAAAGAAGAGGGGTATTACGAGGAAGAAGCCTTCGAGGACGATAACGAAGTGCGCCGCATTTACCTGGAACAATGGCTGCGGGACAAAGACTACGATGCGGATTTGCTTGCCATCGACACGCGCTATGCCCGCCGGGCAACGTTGCGAGAATGGCTGCGTGAGAAAGGCTACAACCCGGATGAATTGTTGGTTTTCGAGAACAGCGGCATACCCATCGCCAAGCGCGACGAATATGATTTGAACTGCGTTGAAGCTTGTTTGCGCTTGTGGATCGAATCGTACGACCGGAAAACCGGTAACATCAAATCTCTCGAAACCTTACGGACCGCCGCCGAAGAATTAATGGAGGAAGTCGGTTTCCCCATGCCCATTCTGGGTAAACAGGAACTCTACGATGGAAAATCGGGCGAACCGTACGACCAACCCGTTACCGTCGGCAAGGTGCTGATGATGAAACTGCACCACCTCGTGGAAGATAAGGTCCATGCTCGCTCGACGGGACCTTATTCCCTCGTCACTCAACAGCCACTCGGTGGTAAAGCGCAGTTTGGTGGCCAGCGCTTTGGTGAGATGGAAGTGTGGGCGCTGGAAGCGTACGGCGCAGCGCATACTTTGCAAGAGATGCTGACCGTAAAATCCGATGACGTTCAAGGCCGGGTGAAGACCTACGAGGCGATCGTGAAAGGCGAGGCCGTGGAGGAACCGGGCGTGCCGGCCTCCTTCCGGGTTCTGGTCAAGGAACTGCAGAGCCTGGGGCTCGCTGTTGAGGCGATCAGCGACGAGGGTGAAGTCATTCGCTTCGGCAAGGACGAAGAACGGACTCGTCCGCCACGCCTGGGCCTGGGCTTGTTGGACATGAAACCGCGTTTCTAACGCGTGAGCCGGAGATCATGCGAAAGGGTTTCAGCGTAGGGAATCCTTTGGGTGGAAGATAGGCGGGAGGCGTTCGAAGGTCGAAAGAAGATCGATATATCGTGACGGGTTCCTTGACGGCGTTGGGGCGGCGTGTTAGAATCAACGCTCGTCGTTCCGAGCCGCCGGAGGGTGTGACCGTGGCGCCGAAGTGCTGCGGATGCAACCCGACCGAAAAGAATAACCGGTAGAACCAGGCGAGGCCATCGTGCACGTCAGATGGTCTCCCTTAATGAATGGCGGTAGCGAATTATGTGTGATGTGCGCCTGAACCAGATGGAGGAATAAAGGTGCCGACAATTAATCAGCTGGTACGCAAGAAGCGTAAACCGAAGCGTTCGAAGACCAAGGCGCCGGCGTTGCAGTACATTTTCAATTCCTACAAGCAGCGTCGCCTTCGGCAGCCGAAAGGCGCTCCGCAGAAGCGGGGTGTCTGTACGCAGGTTCGTACCCAGACGCCGAAAAAGCCGAACTCAGCTTTGCGCAAGGTAGCGCGTGTACGCTTGACGAACGGCATCGAGGTCACGGCTTACATTCCTGGAGAAGGACACTCGTTGCAGGAGCACTCGGTAGTCCTGGTGCGTGGCGGTCGTGTGAAGGATCTGCCGGGCGTACGCTATCACATCGTTCGCGGCACGCTCGACACCACTGGTGTCGATGATCGACGACAGGGCCGTTCGAAGTACGGCGGAAAAAAACCAAAGGAATCGTCGCTATAGTCATCGGTCGCCGATTCATCGCGACTGTGATTTGAAGCTGGAGCAGGCATATGCGAAGAACCAAGCCTGAAAAGAGAGAAATCAAGCCGGACGTGCGTTACGAGAATCAACTCCTACAGGAGTTGATCAACCGCATCATGAAGAAAGGCAAGAAGAGCGTTGCCATGGGGATCGTTTATGATGCGATCGACATCGTCGGTGAACGCGCCAAACGCGATCCGGTGGAAGTCTTCGAGCAGGCGATCAAGAATACGGCGCCCGTTCTGGAGGTCAAGCCCCGCCGGGTCGGTGGCGCGACGTATCAGGTGCCCGTCGAAGTACGACAGGATCGACGCACATCGCTGGCGATTCGCTGGCTTCTGGCCGCAGCACGTTCACGCCCTGGAAAGACGATGGCGGAAAAGCTGGCGGCAGAGTTGATGGACGCAGCCAATAACACGGGTGCGGCGATTCGCAAGCGTGAAGAAACACATCGTATGGCAGAGGCCAATCGGGCTTTTGCACATTATCGTTGGTAGATCGCTGGAAGGAGTTCGGCCATTCGGCTGATCGTGGTTTGTCATGACTCGTCAATATCCGATCGAGCGTTACCGAAATATCGGTATTATTGCCCACATCGACGCCGGTAAAACGACGACGACCGAGCGGGTATTGTTCTACACGGGTAAAACGCATCGCTTGGGCTCTGTAGACGATGGCACCACGGTCACCGACTGGATGGATCAGGAGCGTGAGCGCGGTATAACGATCGTCTCAGCGGCCGTCACTGCGATGTGGCGTGATCACATTATCAACATCATCGATACCCCCGGTCACATCGATTTCACCGCCGAAGTCCAACGTTCCTTGCGAGTGTTAGACGGCGGCGTTGTTGTTTTCGACGCCGTACAAGGCGTCGAACCACAATCCGAGACCGTCTGGCGGCAGGCGGATCGCTACGGCGTGCCGCGTATTTGTTTCGTCAACAAGATGGATCGCGTCGGCGCCTCCTACGAGCATACGATCGAAAGCATCCGCGACCGTCTCGGAGCCAATCCGATCGCAGTGCAGATTCCCATCGGAAGCGAAGCGGAGTTTGTGGGGATCGTCGATCTGATCGATGAAAAAGCCATTATCTGGAAAGATGAATTGGGAACGACGCCGGAAGAGAGCGACGTTCCTGCCGATTTAAAGGCGGAGTTCGAGGATCGGCGGGGGAAAATGATCGAACAGATCGCC
Source organism: Anaerolineales bacterium (assembly GCA_034430695.1). GTDB lineage: Bacteria > Chloroflexota > Anaerolineae > Anaerolineales > E44-bin32 > WVZH01. The sequence continues at coordinate 5,552 of DAOUEE010000125.1, forward strand.
GAAGCCGACGATGATTTGACCTTCAAGTACCTGGAGGGAGAAGAGATCTCCACCCAGGAACTCAAGCAGGGTCTGCGCAGAGCGGTGATTTCGGGAAAGGCGGCTCCGGTGTACTGTGGATCGGCCCTGCGGAACAAGGGCGTGCAACCGCTGTTGAACGCCGTGGTCGACTACCTGCCCTCGCCGCTCGATATCCCCGACGTGGTCGGACGGAAACCCGAAACGGACGAAGAACTAACCCGGCCTGCGGAAGATTCCGCGCCGCTGAGCGCCCTGGTGTTCAAGATCGTGACCGATCCTTACGTCGGTCGTTTGGCATATTTCCGCGTGTATTCGGGAAAAATCACCAAAGGTTCGACGGTGTACAATGCGAACAAAGAGAAGCGTGAGCGCGTGGGCAGATTGCTGCGCATGTACGCCGATCGCCGGGAAGACATCGACGAAGTGCTTGCCGGTGACATCGGCGCCGTTCTGGGCATGAAGCAGACCTTCACCGGAGATACGCTGTGTGATGCGGCCAACGCGATCATTCTCGAAAATATCACCTTCCCGGAGCCCGTCATCTTCCTGGCGATCGAACCCAAGACGCTCGCCGACCAGGACAAGATGTCGGAAGCGTTACAGAAGCTGGCGGAGGAAGATCCGACTTTCCGTGTGGGAGTCGACGAGAACACCGGCCAGACGATGATCTGGGGCATGGGCGAACTGCATCTGGAAGTGTTAATCGACCGCATGCTGCGCGAGTTCAAAGTACAAGCCAATGTCGGACGGCCGCGGGTGGCTTACCGCGAGTCGATCTCTCAAACCGTACCTGCGCTGGAAATGCGCTACGTCAAACAAACCGGTGGACGCGGGCAGTATGCCCACGTGGTGCTCAAACTCGAACCCGGAGGGCCTGGATCCGGCATCGTATTCGAATCGAAGATCAAAGGCGGCGTCATCCCGACGGAATACGTTCCCGGCGTGGAGAAAGGCGTGCGCGAAGCAGCAGAAGGCGGAGTGATCGCGGGGTATCCGGTGACCGACGTGAAGGTTACCTTGATCGACGGATCCTTCCATGAAGTCGATTCGAGCGAATTGGCTTTCAAAGTTGCCGGCTCGCTGGCCTTCAAGGAAGGCGTCCAACAGGGCGGTCCGATCTTGCTCGAGCCGGTGATGAGTGCCGAGATCGTCGTACCGGAAGATCATGTCGGCGACGTTACCGGGGATTTGGCTTCCCGGCGAGCAGCGATCGAAGGCATTGAAATTCGACCCGGCAATGTACAGGCCATCCAGGCGATGGTCCCGTTGGCGGAAATGTTCGGTTATGCCACCGACTTGCGTTCGATGACGCAGGGTCGTGGTGTTTTCACCATGGAATTCGATCACTACGAAGCGGTGACCGAGTCCGTAAGCAAGGGAATATTGGTGGGTGCGCGTTAAGCGCCCGTGCTGTAAAAATTGAAATCATAGCTGAAACGAGAGGAAAGAAATGGCGAAAGGCAAATTTGAACGCACAAAGCCGCACATGAACGTGGGCACGATCGGACACATCGACCACGGCAAGACGACCCTGACGGCGGCGATCACGAAGTACTGCTCGTTCTTCGGGCGGGCGGACTTCAGGCCGTTCGATTCGATCGACAATGCGCCGGAGGAAAAAGAGCGGGGCATCACGATCGCCATTGCGCACGTTGAATACGAGACGGAAAAACGGCACTACGCACACGTGGACATGCCGGGGCACCGGGACTACATCAAGAACATGATCACGGGAGCGGCGCAGGTGGACGGCGCCATTCTGGTGGTGGCGGCGCCGGACGGTGCGATGCCGCAGACGCGGGAGCACGTGCTGCTGGCGCGGCAGGTGGAAGTGCCGTCGATCGTGGTGTACTTGAACAAAGTGGACATGATGGACGACGAGGAACTGCTGGAGCTGGTAGAGTTGGAACTGCGGGAGCTGCTGACGGAGTACAAGTTCCCCGGGGACGAGATACCGATCGTGCGCGGCAGTGCGCTGCAGGCGTTGGAAAGCGAGAGCACGGATCCGGAAGCGCCGGAGTACGCCAGCATCAAGGAACTGCTGCGGGTGATCGACGAATACATCCCGGAGCCGAAGCGGGACACGGACAAGCCGTTCATGATGTCGGTGGAGGACGTGTTTTCGATCAAGGGCCGCGGCACGGTGGTGACGGGGCGGATCGACCGCGGCGTGGTGAAGACGGGGGACAACGTGGACATCGTGGGATTGCGCGACAAGACGATGAGCACGGTGGTGACGGGAGTGGAGATGTTCCACAAGACGTTGGACCAGGGACAGGCGGGGGACAACGTGGGTCTGCTGCTGCGGGGCGTCGATCGAGACGAGGTGGAGCGCGGCATGGTGATCGCGGCGCCTGGATCGATCACACCGCACACGAAATTCATGAGCGAAGTGTACGTGCTGACGAAGGAAGAGGGGGGCAGGCACAAGGCGTTCTTCGACGGATACCGGCCGCAGTTTTACGTGCGCACGATGGACGTGACGGGCACGATAACGCTGCCGGAAGGCGTCGAGATGGTGATGCCGGGCGACAACGTGAATCTGAAGGTGGAGTTGATCACCCCGGTGGCG
>DAOUEE010000126.1:0-8496 GCA_034430695.1 Anaerolineales bacterium
TGCGTCGTTTACATGGGCAGCGTCGACATCGAACGCCAGCACATGAACGTGCTGCGCATGCGCCTGCTCGGGGCGGACGTTCGTCCCGTGACTTCCGGCAGCAAGACATTAAAGGATGCCATCAACGAAGCCATTCGCGATTGGGTGACGAACGTGGGCGACACCTATTACCTGCTCGGTTCGGCGCTGGGGCCGCATCCCTACCCGACGATCGTGCGCGATTTCCAGACCGTCATCGGCGTGGAAGCCAAGGCGCAGATGCTCGAGCAGGCGGGCGCCATGCCGGATGTTTGTGTTGCCTGCGTGGGGGGCGGTTCGAACGCCATCGGGCTCTTCTACGCCTTCCTCGAGGACGACGACGTCGAATTGGTCGGCGTCGAAGCCGGCGGAGAGGGCATCCAGAGCGGACATCACGCCAGCCGCTTCAGCGACACTCGCATCGGGCGGCCCGGTGTGCTGCACGGTACCTATTCCTACGTATTACAAAATGAAGACGGCCAAATCGCCCAAACCCATTCGATCTCAGCCGGTTTGGATTATCCGGCGGTCGGACCCGAGCACGCTTATTTGCGCGAAATCGGTCGCGCAGAATACACCTACGCCACGGACGATCAGGCGCTCGAGGCGTTCCAGCTGCTCAGCCGTCTCGAAGGGATCATACCCGCACTCGAGTCGGCGCACGCCGTGGCCGAGGCCATCCAACGGGCGCCGAAGATGTCGCCGGAGGAAATCATGCTGGTCAACATTTCCGGACGCGGCGACAAGGATTTGGATACCGTCTCCAAGATCATATAAAACCGAATTGTGATATAAGTGTTATGAATGGTATGGACAACATCGCTGCAGCCTTTGCCAACGCACATCCACGCGCGTGCTTGATGCCGTATTTCACGCTCGGTTTTCCCACCGCCTCACAATCGCTGGACATCATCGAAGCCATCGCAGGCGCCGGCGCGGACCTGATCGAACTCGGCGTTCCCTTTTCCGATCCCCTGGCCGACGGACCGTCGATACAATACTCCACCCAAGTCGCACTCGAAAATCAGATCAACGTAGCCGAATGCTTCCGGCTTGGTTTAGAATTACGCTCGCGGGGAGTCGATCAGCCCATACTCTTCATGGGATACATGAATCCCATCCTCGCATTCGGCGTCGAGCGTTTCGTCCGCGAAGCGAAAGAATCCGGCGTAGACGGTTTCATCGTGCCGGATTTGCCCTCGGAGGAGGCGTCGGAAATCGAATCGCTCGCAGAAGAACAAGGTCTTGCCTACGTGCACATGCTTGCACCGACCTCGACCGAGGCCCGGGTAAAAGATGCAGCGGAACGTTCGAAGGGATTTCTCTATCTGGTATCGCTGACGGGCACGACCGGCGCACGCACTTCCCTGCCGCAAGATCTCGATGCGTTCATCCAGCGCGTGCGGCAGTACACGTCCACACCTCTGGCGCTCGGATTTGGCATCTCGACACCCGATCAAGCCCGCACCGTTGGGTCGTTGGTGGACGGCGTCATCGTCGGCTCGGCGATCATCGATGCGGCGCGGAACGCCAGCGATGCACCGAAAGCCGCGGCGGACCTGGTGCGCAGTTTACGAGAAGCGTTAACTTTGGAATGAAAAGTTGGACAGCATGAGTCAAAAACCGGTATCCCGATTGCAGAGTTTCAATCACGTATTCTTCGATTGCGAAAGCACGTTGACTTCGGTTGAAGGCATCGATGAACTGGCGCGTATCAAGGGCCAATTCGAATACATCTCCGAACTTACACGCAAAGCCATGGAAGGCGAAATCGAACTCGAGGCGGTGTACGACGAGCGCTTGAAAAGACTGCAGCCCACGCGCGCAGATTTACGCCTGATCGCCCGCGCCTACTGCGAGAACGTCGTGCCGAACGCAAAAGAAGTGATCGCCGCCTTGAAGGCCGGCGGCTGCGAAGTCTCGATCATCAGCGGCGGACTGCTGCAATCGGTTTTGAAGTTCGCCCGTTGGCTGGGCGTTTCTGCGGACAAAGTGCGCGCCGTGCCCATCAAATTCGACCAGCTTTCCGGCGAATGGTGGCGCTTCGATCAAAATCAGTACGGCGGCAATCCCGAAGAGCACTTCCTCGACATCGCCCCGACCCCGTTGGTAGAGACGGAGGGAAAGCGCGCCGTGATCGCCGAGTTGGCTGGGAACGAATCCCGCACGATGCTCGTCGGCGACGGGATCACCGACCTGGAAGCGCGCCAGACGGTCAAGTTATTCGTCGGCTTCGGTGGCGTGGTACGCAGGGAACGCGTCGCCGAGGAAGCGGACGTGTTCATCGAATCGCCGGGACTGGAAGCCGTGGTTCCCCTGGCGTTGGCGGAGGGCAGAGCCAAGCGTTTGCAAGGAACGGAACACGAAGCGGTTTTCCGGGCTGGAATTGAGGTTTTGAAGCAAGGACTGGTACAATTTCACAACCCGACCTTGAAACGACAGATCAACGCTCGGCTGCAGTCGTTCGAAGCTGTGGACGATCCCTTGATCGACCTGCTTCACATGTCTGGCTATAACTCCTAGGCGGGTGGATCGCATTCGACTCCATCACGTTCGGTAAAATTGAGGCAGCTATGTACCGCATTTTGATCACCGAAGACATCGGCCCTGCAGGGTTGGCGCTGATCGACGAAGCCGACGATGCAGCTTACGACATGATCCATCTCCCCGAAAGAGAGAGACTGCTCGAGATCATCGGCGACTACGATGCCATCATCACGCGTTCCGGCACGGCGATGGACGAAGAGGTGTTCGCCGCCGCGACGAATCTCAAGATCGCCGCGCGCGCCGGCGTCGGCCTGGATAACATCGACGTGGACGCCGCCACCGTGCGCGGCATTCAAGTCATGAACACGCCGGGAGCAAACACGCTCGGCGCCACGGAGCTGACCATGGCACTCCTGCTCGGCTTGTGCCGTAATCTTCCGAAAGCCAACGATTCCATTAAGAAGGGGGAATGGACGCGCAAGGTGTTCATGGGGACCGAGCTCAACGGGAAGACCCTGGGGGTCGTCGGTTTGGGGCGCATCGGCTCCCGGGTGGCCACTCGTTGTCAGGCTTTTGGCATGACCGTGATCGCCTACGATCCCTATATCGCCGAAGAGATTGCGGAACGTATCCGCGTGGAACTCGTCGCCGAACTCGACGAACTCTTGGCCCGCGCCGATATCATCACCATTCACACGCCGTTGAACGAAGAGACCTGCGGCATGATCGCTGCCCCGGAAATCGCCAAAATGAAAGACGGCGTGAGGATCGTCAACGCCGCACGCGGCGGAATCATCGAGGAGCAGGCGCTGTATGACGCATTGGAGTCCGGAAAAATTGCGGGCGCCGCCCTGGACGTTTACAGCAATGAACCTCCAAAGACGGATCTGCTGCAGAAATTGATCCGCCTGCCCAACGTCGTGACAACGCCGCACATTGGGGCCAGCACCCACGAATCCCAGCACGGGGTCGCCGTACAGGTGGCCCAGCAGGTTCTCGACGCGCTGCGGGGCGACAACTACCGCAACATCGTCAACATGCCCTTCGCCGAGGGTGTGGACTACCAAACACTGGCGCCCTACATGACTCTCGCCGAGAAGATCGGCGCCCTGCAGATGCAGTTGATTCACGGACGCGTCAGCCGGGTCGAAGTGGAATACCGAGGTGAAGAGCTGGAACCCCACACCAAGCTGCTCACCGTAGGCCTGCTCAAGGGCATGCTGGCCCCGATACTTTCGGACACGGTGAATTACGTGAATGCCCCCCGTCTTGCGGCCGAACGCGGCATTCTGGTTTCCCAGGCCCGCCATCCGGCCGCGGAAGACTACATGAACGTCATACTCTGCCGGGTGATCTCCAACGAAGAATCCCGTCTGATCGGCGGTGCATTGTTTCTGCGCACAGAACCGCGCATCGTGTTGATTGACAACATGCGCCTCGACGCCGTCGCCGATGGATGGACTCTGGTGATGACCAGCCACGACGAACCGGGAGTAATGGGACGCGTGGGGATGCTGCTGGGCGAACACGGTGTCAATATTGCCCACTGGCATATGGGGCGCGAAGCGCCGGGTGGCAAACAAATTTCGATCATCAACATCGACTCGCCGGCCGACGAAAATGTGCTCGAGGCCATCACCGACCTGCCTCAGGTGGTCCATCTGGAACAAGTCTCGCTCTGAGCCGGTATGAGAAAAGCAAGAAAAGTGAACCTCTTACGAGTGTAATTGTCTTGACAATTGCACCAATATTTGTTAATCTATGCCGGATCATGAACAATAAAATCAATAATTCTGGGAAGAAGTGCAGCAAGAAGCCGGGTAGGAGCCTGTCTGGCTAGTCTTTGCCTGCAAAGAAATGGTTTTGCCTAGGACCCGCCAGACGAGCGGGGTTTTTTCTTAAATACGAGTCTCTAAAACATGACGAACCGAGAAACCATCTCCATCTTGAAGAAGAAGTGCCTCAAGCGACCTGAACCCGGTCCTGGATAAGCGCGCTTCGTATGCCTACGCGGAGATGAGAGGCCAGCGATCCAGGTCAAAGGTCGCTGGCTTTTTCGATACCTACAAATCAACGTTTTCGGAGGAAAAGAATGACCAACCCAACATGCACAGAATGCGGAGCGGAGATCAACCTTCCAGAGGATGTCGTCTTGAACGAAATCCTGCCCTGTCCCGAGTGCGGCGTCGAACTGGAGATCGTCGACCTCGATCCGCTGACCCTGGCATTGGCCCCGGAAGTCGAAGAGGACTGGGGCGAGTAGCATGCAGATCGGCATGATCGTCTCGAGGGTCCGGCGCGAGGAAAAGCTTCTCATGGAAGCGTTTCAAGCGCGCGGTATCCAGATCGACGTGTTCAACGACGGGGAGTTCATCCTCAATCCCCTCGATCCGGACCCATCTTGGCTGGCGTACGATCTGATCCTCGAACGCAGCATCAGCAGCTCCCGCTCACTCACCACGCTGCAGATTCTGGAAGCCTGGGGGGTTCCGACTCTGAACAATTTTCACACTGCGAGCACCTGCAGCGACAAACTCAGTACGACGCTGGCGCTGGCGCGCCATTCCGTTCCGCAGGCGCATGTCAGCATCGCCTTCACGGAAGAATCGATTCTGCAGGCGATCGAGAACCAGGGTTATCCTGCTGTTCTCAAACCGCTAACCGGTTCGTGGGGGCGCCTGGTGACGAAAATCAACGACCGGGAATCGGCGGAAGCGATTCTGGAACATCGCTTCACGCTGGGCAATTATCCCTATCACACCGGCTACGTCCAGGAATACGTCCACAAACCCAACGGGCGCGACATTCGCTCCTTCGTCGTGGGCGACCAAGCGCTGTGCGCCATCTACCGCACGTCCGAACATTGGATCACCAACACGGCGCGCGGCGGCGTAGCCAGCAATTGTGAGATCAGCGGGGAAATCGCTGACATCTCCCAACGCGCCGCAGCCGCCGTGGGCGGCGGAATCGTCGCCATCGATCTTTTCGAAACGGACGCCGGCTACCTGGTCAACGAAGTCAACCACTCGATGGAATTCCGCAACAGCATCGAGCCCACGGGGGTCGACATCCCTGCAGCGATCGTGGAGTTCGCGCTCCAGACGGCAGCGGAAAGTGCCGCCGTTCGGGAGGCGCAGATATGAGTATCCGGGCTGCGATCGTCGGTGGATCGGGTTACCTGGGCGGTGAATTGATACGTATACTCACGCTGCACCCCCAGGTGGAATTGGCGCAGGTCTCCTCCCGCAGCCAGATCGGCCGCTACCTTCACAGCACGCACCCCAACATGCGCGGCCTGACCGGTCTGCGCTACTGCCACGCAGACGATCTTCAGCACTGTGACGTACTCTTCCTCGCCCTTCCCCACGGCGAGGTTGCGGCGGATATCGAGCGTTATGCGCAGCTGGCCGAGCACATTATCGACTGCTCCGCCGATTTCAGACTGCGTCGCAAAGAAGCCTATCCAAAATGGTACGACTGGGAACACCCCGCGCCGGACTGGCTGGCGCGTTTCGTTTACGGATTGCCGGAGCGCCATCGCGATGAATTAAAGGAAGCGCAGTACGCTTCCGGCGTCGGCTGCAACGCCACGCTGATCAACCTTGCGCTGGGGCCGCTGGCCGACGCCGGTTGGCTCGAGCGGGTCTCGGCGGAAGTGAAAGTCGGATCTTCGGAAGCCGGAGTTTCCGTCAATCCAGGCTCGCACCACCCCGAACGCAGCGGTGTGGTGCGCGTCTACAGCCCCAGCGGGCACCGCCATCTGGCCGAAGTCGAACAGGAGTTGGGCGGCTTCCCCGTCTACCTCACCATGACCGCCATCGAACTGGTGCGCGGCGCGCACCTCACCGCACATTGTTTCCTGAACGAAAGTGCGCAGGTGGAATCCCTGCGGGACGTATGGGCCTGCTACCGACAGGCGTACCAGCAGGAGCCTTTCATCCGCCTCGTGGCGGAACGCAGCGGAGGCTACCGCTATCCCGAGCCCAAGATCCTTTCCGGTTCGAATTACTGCGACATCGGTTTCGCGTACGATCAGGAAGCGAACCTGCTGATCGTCATCGCCGCACTGGACAACTTGATGAAAGGCGGCTCGGGAACAGCCGTCCAGGCCATGAACTTGATGTTCGGTTTCGATGAACGCCTGGGATTGGAATTCCCGGGCCTACATCCCATCTGAACGATCACGCACGGGAAACACTTTACTGGATATGGGAGCAAACATGGAAAACAATCGTCTCATCGTCATCAAAATCGGGGGCGCCCGAGACATCCAACTCCGTCCGATTTGCGAGGACATCGCCGCCATGATCGCCCAGGGCCAGCGCATCGTCCTGATCCACGGCGGCTCGGAGCGCGCCAATCAACTCGCCAACGAAATGGGCCACCCGCCGCAGTACTTGCGCTCGCCGTCCAACTTCGTCAGCCGCTACACGGACGCCGTTATGCGTGACATCTTCGTCGATGCGGTGATGTCGTTCAACAGCGACATCTGCCGCGAGCTGAGTGGTTTCGGCGTAAAGACGGTGAGTCTCAGCACAACGGAAGTCTGCGTCCTGCGCGGCGACCGGAAAAACGCCATCCGCGCCGTGATCGACGGACGCATACGCGTGATCCACGACGACTACTCCGGCAGCCTCAACGGAGTCGACCGGGACCGCATCTTGAGCATCCTGAACCGGGGCATGGTGCCCGTGATTCCACCCCTGGCCTACAGCGAGACGGACGGCTTTCTGAACGTCAACGGCGATCGCGCCGCTGCAGCGGTATCCGCTGCGCTCTCGGCCGACATGCTCTTGATGCTTTCCAACGTCGTCGGACTGTACCGCGATCGTGAAGATCAATCCAGTCTGGTACACGTGGTACCGCGCGGGCAATTGGATACGGCCATGTCCTGGGCAGACGGCCAGATGAAACACAAAGTCTTGAGCGTGCGCGAGGCGCTGGAAAACGGCGTCGCGCAGGCCGCTATCATCGACGGACGACGCCCGCAACCGCTGCAGGCTGCGCTCGCCGGAGGAGGAACCTGGTTTGCTTAACGAAATCCTACTACACGCTGCAGCAGATGCTGCAAATCAAGCAGAAATCCTCGCTTCCGAGGATCTGCACACATCCGGCGCTTACGGCAAGCGGCCCATCGCCATCGTCGCCGCAGAGGGCGCGCATTTGATCGACGCCGAAGGGAAAGCGTACATCGACGCGGTCGGCGGCCACGGAGTCTGCCTGCTGGGACACCGGCATCCGGCCATCCTGGAGGCGATCACCCGCCAATACGAGCGCGTCGTCACCTGCCCCGAAATTTTCTACAACGATCAACGCGCCCGTTTGTATGAATCCCTGCAGGCACACATGGCGCCCAGATTCGGCCGCTATTTCCTGTGCAACTCGGGCGCGGAAGCGGTCGAAGCCGCTTTCAAACTCTCGCGCGCCCTGACCCAGCGTCCCGGCATCGTCGCCATGCAAGGCTGCTTCCACGGCAGGACGCTTGGCGCCCTGTCCGCTACGTGGCGTCCCAAATACCGGGAACCGTTTGTACCTCTCGTCCCCGGATTCGAACACGTTCCTTTCAACGATCTCGAAGCGGCGCGAGCCGCCGTGGATGGCTCCACCGCCGCAGTGATCGTCGAGTTGATCCAGGGCGAAGGCGGCATCAATCTCATCGATGATGAGTTCCTCCGCGGGCTTCGCTCGCTATGCAGCGAACGCGGCGCACTGCTCGTCTTCGACGAGATCCAAAGCGGTTTGGGCCGCACGGGACGCTGGTTCTGCTACGAACATCACGACGTCGTACCCGACCTCGTCTGTCTCGGTAAAGGCATCGCCGGCGGACTGCCGATGGGTGCGCTGGCCTGGCGCTCCGACCTGGGGACCTTCCCACAACACACCCACGGGAGCACGTTCGGCGGCAATCCGCTCGTATGTGCTGCGGCGAACGCCACGCTTCAGGTCCTCGAAGCGGAGAACTTGCCCGAACGAGCAGCGGACATCGGCGAA
>DAOUEE010000127.1:0-18947 GCA_034430695.1 Anaerolineales bacterium
TCAACCGTATCGGTGTGTTGATCGGCTACGAGAACAGCCGTGCCGTGCCGTTCGCCATGGTGGCAATCTTGCTCCTGCTGCAGTACGTGATTACGATCGTGCGGCCGAAGATCGAGCGATGGTTTTTTTACGGACGAGACCGGGGCGACGTCACACGCTTGCAGTTGCTCGAGGACCATCTTCTGACCACCGGAGACTTGCGTCAATTCCTGGAATCGATACTCAACGCGGGCTGCGACGTGCTCGGAGTGGGTTCGGCGTTCGTTGCCGTCGTCGGACCGGAAGGATTGGAGCTGGAAGTTGCCGTCGGACCCGAGAATCCTTTTCGCGGCACAGACGAACCTTCCCCCCTATTAATGACGCAAAACGAACGGCAGCATTTCGAGCATCTGGGTGCCGTATTCCTGTGGGACGTGTACTGGTTGATACCCATACATCTCATGCGCTCCGACGACGTGGTCGGATTGGTCGGATTTCAAGCGCGCAGCGTGAAGCCGGATTTCAGCTATGATGAAGAGGTCAGTATCAAGGCGCTCGTCGATCGAGCGGCGGTGGCTCTGGCCGACCGTCTGCTGCAGCGTGAAGTATTCAGCGTCGTGGATCGTCTGGTTCCAGAGATGGAAGAAATTCAACGCATGCGAGCGGAATCCAGCTACGGAAGCGCGGAGTCGCTGGCGGAACCCATCGAAGATCTACCTTCAGACAAGGACGTGGTCGAACTCGTACGCGATGCGCTGGGGCATTATTGGGGTGGGCCGCGGCTCACCCGAAGTCCTTTGCTGGGATTGCGCGTCGTACGCCGAGAGGTAGAGGATCACGACAATAACCCGGTCAACGCCCTGCGGGCGATCCTGCGCCGTGCCATCGAGCAGATTCGCCCGGAAGGCGACCGTCGTTTTACCGCCGAGTGGATGCTATACAATATTCTCGAGATGAAATTCCTCCAGGGACGCAAGGTGCGAGACGTCGCGATGCGCCTCGCAATGTCGGAGGCGGATTTATATCGTAAACAACGGATCGCCATCGAAGAAGTGGCCCACGGAATTACACAGATGGAGCGGGACGTGGTCGCTTCGGAATTGGGTGGGGAGGTGGATGATTCGAACGACTGACATTTTGCACTTTTTATGGAATAGAGTATCCTATTTTTAATATTCGGTAGGGATACCCGCGTGAGAAATTGCAGCGATTGAGGACAGGCGATGGACGAGGGTTTAAATGATAAACAATTGGGGGGACCGCCGCAAATGGACGAATCTTGGTGGTCGGCAGTATTGCAGGATGAAGGACGTTATCAATCGGCGAATCGAGAACGCTCCCTTCAGTCAAAGTGCGATAGAACAGACAACATAGGCGACGCGCAGGATTGGATCTGGGCTAAAGATCTCTACGAGCGTGACGACACCGTCAATTTGAACGTCATCGGCTACAATCGCGGTGGATTGCTCGTCGAAGCTCGAAGCCTGCGTGGATTCATTCCGGTCTCGCATCTCGTCGACGTGCAACAGGATACCGATAACGACGACTTCAGCGAACTGCTCGAGAGTATCGTGGGCAGTGAATTAACGCTGAAGGTGATCGAGATCGAACCTGAGCGGGGACGCCTCGTGTTTTCGGAACGCGCCGCATTGGCCGGGCCCGGAAAACGAATGGAACTGCTCGCGAATCTTAAGCCGGGAGAATGCGTGGAAGGGAAGGTCACGAATATCACCCGCTTCGGGGTCTTCGTGGACCTGGGTGGCGTCGAGGGTCTGATCCATGTTTCTGAATTATCATGGGGCCGGGTGCGGCATCCATGTGATGTCGTCGATTGCGGTCAGACTTTACAAGTTCACGTTCTCTCGGTCGATCGGGATCAAAGCCGGGTCGCGCTGAGTTTGAAAGACCTGCTTCCCGACCCATGGCATGCCGTCGATAGTCGTTATCATGTAGGCGAAATCGTCGAGGGGACGGTCACCAACGTGGTTAAATTCGGGGCTTTCGTTGGCATCGAAGAGGGTTTGGAAGGTTTGATCCACGTCTCTGAACTGGGAGACGGTAACTTGCTGCATCCTCGCAACGTCGTGCGCGAGGGTGAGAAAGTGCGGGTTCGAATCATCCACATCGACGCAGAGGATCGTCGTTTGGGTTTGAGCTTACGGCAGGTGTCCCAACACGATGCTGATGATGCTGGCGAAGAAAACTCAGACTCCTCCGCGGATTATCCCTCGATCCTCTAGCGGGAGACCGGTGAATCATATCGGGGCGACACCTGCACGCCCGTATTTACCTTTCTTGTGGATACAAGGGAATGCGCATTAGCGATTCGAAGGATGAGCTTCGCAACTCGAGCAGCGATTCTGCCCCGTCTGATGCGGGAATCGGCTGGCTGATTCTCGAACGTGCCTTGCGCTACGCCGACGATATCGGGGGTATCGTCCTGGTTGCGGCGGCCTTGCTGACCGTCCTTGGTATCAGCGGATGGACCCACGGTGGGTTGATCGATCCCTGGGCTTCGTTCATAAAACGCTGGTTTGGTCTTGGGGCAATCTTATTCCCGCTGGTGATGATATTTGGGGCGCTGCTGCTCTTCAATCGACGCAGAGGCCGTCCCGTCGAGGTGAGATGGTCGCAAATCATCGCCCTGGAACTGGCGATATTCGGCTTGCTGGCGCTCTTTGCTTTCATCGACGGTCTGGATCTACCTCGAGCTGAAAGCGGCCACGCCGGGGGAATTGTGGGATGGGGGCTAGCCACGCTGCTGGATTCTCTCGTCGGCGGGATCGTCAGCGTTGCAGCGCTGCTTCTTTTGATCGTCGGCACTGGTGTATATGCGCTGCGAGGCGTGCTGGCACGCTATGCCATGCGCGTACAGAAGGCGGCGGAACGAACGACTTTGCCGGCGGCGGCTTTTCCGGAGGCGGGAGTCTCAGAAGAGAGAACCGCACATTCGCAGTCAACACAAACGAGACAGCCCTCCATATCTCAACTGCCGCGCGCATACCGAAAACATTTCAAGGTCGAGCAAGTGATGGAGGACAGGCCGTCGAAGCCCACACCGCGGGATGAGCGCTTGCCTCCGTTGACCATGCTGGAAGCAGGCCGAGCGGTCAGCGTCACGGAAAAGGAAATCAACCTCGCTGCAGGCCTGATCGAAAAGACATTGGCGGATTTCGGCATTCCTGTTCGGGTGGTGGATTTCAAATCCGGGCCTACGGTGACCCAGTTTGCCGTAGAACCCGGATACGTCGAGACGGTCGCTGCGGATGGGGAAGTGCGGCGCAGCAAGGTGAGAGTGTCGCAAATTTCTTCCCTGTCCAGCGACCTCGCCCTGGCGCTCTCGGCGCCCACATTGCGGGTCGAAGCGCCTGTGCCGGGACGGGCTTATGTGGGGATCGAGGTGCCAAACCGCAGCCCGGCGGTCGTGCGCCTGCGCGGCATTCTCGAATCCGACGAATTCCAATCCGCCAAATCTCCGCTGACGATCGCCCTGGGCCGCAACGTTTCCGGGAAGGCGGTCGTCGGCGATCTGGCTTTGATGCCGCACTTATTGATCGCAGGTACCACGGGTTCCGGCAAGTCGGTTTGCATCACCGCCCTGACGACTACCCTGGCGTTCGAAAATTCACCGGAAGACCTGCGCTTTGTGATGATCGATCCCAAAATGGTCGAACTGCTGCGCTTCAACGGATTGCCGCACCTGATCGGCAAGGTGGAGACCGATTTGGAACGGATCACCGGGGTTCTGCGCTGGTGTATGATCGAGATGGATCGCCGTTATCGCTTGCTGGAGGAGGCAAAGGCGCGTGACATCGATTCCTACAATCGAAAAGTCAGGCGTAAGCGGAATGCGGAGCGTTTGCCGCGCATCGTGGTGATGATCGATGAACTCGCCGATGTGATGATGATGGCTCCCGATCAAACGGAACAAACCCTGGTGCGTCTGGCCCAAATGGCGCGTGCGGTCGGTATCCACCTTGTGCTGGCGACACAGCGGCCGAGCACCGACATCCTCACCGGCCTGATCAAAGCCAATTTCCCGGCACGCATTTCGTTTGCAGTGGCTTCCAGCGTCGATTCACGCGTCATTCTGGACGGCTCTGGTGCGGAAACGCTGCTGGGTCGCGGAGACATGCTCTTTCTGTCGCCCGAAGCGGGGGCGCCGGTGCGCCTGCAGGGTGTTTTCGTCAGCGATCGCGAGATCGAGGGGCTGGTGGAGTATTGGCGCGAAGAGGTCGGCGAACGGTATCGAAGCGAAAGGCCGCCCTGGGATGATTTGATCGCACGCATCGCCATGGTCGATGAGCGCGATGAAATCATCGAACAGGCGATCGCGCTCGTCAGGGAAAAGCGAGAAGCCAGCGCCTCCATGCTGCAGCGCGGTCTGCGCATCGGTTATCCCCGCGCGGCAAGATTGATGGACGAACTCGAGGAACTGGGCGTTGTGGGACGCCCACAATCGGGAGGTCGAACGCGCGAGGTGCTCATCGGCTTGGACGACGATCCGCTTATGGACCATGTCGAAGACGGGGATGGCGATGCTTGACTGGACCGATAAGCGGCGTTAGGATTGCACGACCCAAGGAGAATACATGCAGGTCGACGACACAGTACGTGCAGACAAGCCGACGCTCACTGACGTGCTGCGGGTACGTTTCAAGGGCGCAGTTGATCCGGCCGCCAGATTCATCGGCCGGCTTGGGATCACTCCCAACATGCTCACATTGACCGGCCTGCTGGGCAACATCGTTGCGGCTTTCTTTCTGTCACGGGGCGCATTGTTGGTCGGTGGGTTGATCATTTTACTCGTAGGCCCGTTGGATGCCTTGGACGGCGCACTGGCGCGTCTGCGTGACGAGCCCTCCCCTTTCGGGGCTTTCCTCGACTCAGTGACCGACCGCTATTCGGAGCTGTTTATCTTCGGTGGATTGATGCTCTATTATGTCCAACGCGGGGATTGGCTCTGGACCAGTGTGGTATATGCCGCGGCCGCGGGTTCGGTTCTCGTTTCCTATACCCGCGCTCGGGCGGAAGGCGTCGGTTTCAAGGCCAAATACGGGCTTCTAACACGCGCCGAGCGATTTGCCATTTTGATTCCCAGTTTGATTTTCAATTTTACAGAGATCGGTATCGCACTGATCGCAGTCTTCGCCAACTTTACGGCCCTACAGCGGATCTATCACGTTCGACAGCAAGCTCGAGATTGACAATTCGACATCCGAGGTTCTTATGATCACTATCGACGCGCAAGGCATTCACATCGGCATCCTCTACTTCCGTTTTTACGGCATGATCATCATGTTCGGCGCGGTCATGGCGGCGTGGTTGGCACAGCGCATGCTGCGCAGGATGGGTAAGGATCCGGAAATGGTCTGGGATGGTTTTTTCTGGGTCATCATCTTTGGCATCATCGGTGCCAGAATCTATCACGTGCTGACCCCCTCGAAATACTCAGGAATCACGACCGAGTACTACCTGCATAATCCGCTGCAGATTCTGAAGATGTGGGACGGCGGACTGGGCATGCCGGGAGCGATCATCGGCGGTGCAATAGGGATTTACATTTTCGCCAGGAGACGGAAAATTTCCTTTGCCATGCTGCTGGATGCGGCTGCACCGGGCGTCGCGCTGGCGCAGGCTATCGGCCGCTGGGGAAATTTCGTCAATCAGGAACTGTACGGACAACCGACCGATGTGCCGTGGTGCATCAAGATCGATCCGGCTCACCGTCTTCCGGGTTATGGAGAGTTTGGTTGTTTTCATCCCCTTTTCTTGTACGAGTCGATCTGGAACTTGCTGAATATGTTTTTTCTGCTGTGGTTATTCCGCAGATATCGGAAAAATCTCATCAATGGGGATCTGTTCCTGGTGTACATGATCACCTACCCGATCGGACGTTTCCTGCTGGAATATCTGCGTCTGGATTACGTTCAGATCGCAGGGATCAATTTCAACCAGGCTTTGATGCTCGTCGTGGCGATCCTGGTGTCTGCTTTTCTGATTATCCGTCATCGTCGAAAGCCGAAGACAACCTGAATCAACCGCCTTTCAAGATACGCGCACGCATAGGCAACCGTTCTTCATCGAATTGCAGATCGGTCTCCTTCTTAATTACCCTCAACGCAGCCCCAGGTAATTAAAATGGGACGTTCTACCCGATTGTGAGCGTTTCACCATGCTGATATACTTCATCGCACAGGGTATGTACTGGCGATGATTGAGACGTTTAATTTAACCAAGCGTTTTGGGGCCCTTACAGCGGTCGACGATCTCAGTCTCCGGGTTGAACCCGGAGAAGTATTGGCGCTGCTCGGACCGAACGGCGCAGGGAAGACGACCGCCATCCGCATGATCGCTTCGATCTTGCAGCCGACCAGTGGACGTGCGGTTATTCTCGGATTTGACACGATTACACAGGCGGTGGAGATTCGCCGTTCGATCGGATTGCTCACCGAACATCATGGCCTCTACACGCGCATGCGCGTTACCGAGTACCTGGAATTCTTTGGTAGGATTTACGATCTTCCCGCGCAGGTCATCGGCGAGCGCATCGAGGACCTGCTGCACCGCTACGGCCTGCATGACGCTCGAGAGCTGCGTCTGGGCCAATATTCAAAAGGGATGCGCCAGAAATTGGCGCTGGTGCGGGCGATGCTTCACGATCCGCCGGTACTGCTCCTGGACGAACCGACTTCGGCGATGGATCCATCGAGTGCGCATATGGTGCGCGAGAGCATCCGCAGTTTCCGTTCGACGCGGCGTACGATCATCGTATGTACACACAACCTGCACGAGGCGGAATTGCTGGCCGACCGTATCGCCATCATTCGCAAGGGAAAGATCATTGCGCAGGGTAGTCCTGCGCATCTGAAACGATCGCTGCTCGGTTCTCCCGCGTGGGAACTGCGTGTAGCCAACACCCTGGACGGCGCGGTGGAGGTTCTCCCAGCGGATGTACAGCCCTTCGCAAGTGGTGAAAATTGGCTGCGCTATCACACGGATCGACCGGAGAGGGACAATCCCCGCGTTCTTCGAGCAATGGTGGAAGCTGGATTATCTGTGGTGACGCTTGCGGAAGTCGAACGCAGTCTGGAGGATGTGTATCTGCAGGTCGTCGGCAGGAACGGAGTATCTGGGGTGGAGGGCGAGTGACACCGAGAGTAGGTGTCCTGCGAAATAATTTCTACGGCGCCTGGATCATCGCCAGGCGAGAAATACGCGATCAGCTACGCGATTGGCGCATCCTGACCCCCATCATCCTTTTGACGTTGTTCTTTCCGCTGCTGATGAATTTCACGGCCGGTCAGGCCGTAGACTTCGTCGCCCGATACGGAGCAGACATCGTAGGCGAGCGCCTCATTCCCTTCCTGCTCATGGTCGTCGGTTTCTTCCCCATCTCCATTTCCCTCGTCATCGCCTTGGAGAGCTTCGCGGGTGAGCGCGAAAGACTCTCCCTGGAGCCTTTGTTGGCCACGCCCCTTACCGACAGTCAACTTTATCTGGGTAAAATAATCGCCTCGGTGATCCCACCCCTGGGCGCGGCTTTTCTGGGCATTACGGTGTACTTGCTCGGGTTGGTGGTCAGTATCGGTTGGAAACCCGATGCATCGCTTCTGGCGCAGATTCTCACCCTCACTGCCGCGCAGGCGTTTGTGATGGTCAATGGCGCCGTGGTGATTTCTACGCAGACGACGTCCGTCCGTGCGGCGAATTTGTTGGCTTCTTTCATCATCGTTCCCATGGCGGAATTGATCATCGGTGAGAGCCTGATCATGTTCTGGGGAATCTACAGTGCACTCTGGTGGATCGTGGTGGCACTGATCATGATCTCGATCGTGCTGAGCCGCATGGGGTTGAGATTGTTCAATCGGGAAGAACTGCTCGGAAAAGAGATCGACGTGATCGATCTGAAGCGTTTAATGCGGCATTTTCGGAGTTCGTTCGTCGGCAACGCCACGTCGATCCCGGGGTGGTTCAAGGATGTCTTTTCGACTTCTCTGCCTCGACTGAAGTGGTCCATTTTGATCACCACGGGCATACTCGTGCTTGGCTACATCATTGGATTGTCCTTTGCGGACCGCTACGTTCTTCCTCCCGAATTCCTAAAACTCGACGCGGTAGGCCAGGGATTGGAAACCCGCATGCGGGAATTTGGACTGCTCACGGAACGGGGTCTGGTGTGGATATTGTGGAACAACGTTCGCGCCTTGATCCTTTCGGCATTATTGGGTGGATTTACGCTCGGAGTCTTGGGCCAGATCTTGCTCATGGCGCCCTACGGGATAACGGGGTATCTAACGGGAAACGTGATCCTCGCCGGCAGTGATCCGCTGCGGTTCCTCACTGCGCTGATTCTGCCGCACGCCGTCTTCGAATTGCCGGCTGCAATCATCGCCGGTGCGGCGATTTTGCAGCTGGGATTGGCAGCTCTTAGCATTCCCAAAGGGATGTCTTTGAGTGAAGGTTTCATCTCAGCGCTCGCGCAGTTAAGCCGGGTTATGCTGGGAATCGTGCTGCCGCTGCTGATAGCGGCCGCCATCGTGGAGGTTTATGTGACCCCGCGAATTGCATTGCTGCTTTTAGGATGATGCCTAGATGAGCCGACTGATCATACTGGGCAGCTCATGGGCCGTGCCGGTGGAAGATCACGCAAACACCCACATGGCCGTGGATGGAGAAGAGGGCACCGTGCTCATCGACGCACCGGGTTCGCCGAGCGTGCGCCTCGCTCATGCAGGGATTTCGTTCGACCAGGTTGAGGATTTAATCCTGACTCACTTCCACCCCGACCATGTCGGAGGCGTTCCGCTGCTGCTGATGAACATGTGGATCCTGGGCAGAGATAAACCGCTAAACATCTATGGATCACACCATTGCCTGGAACGAATCGAGGACGTGATGGGTTTTTTTCATTGGGAGGCGTGGCCGAATTTCTTTCCGGTGTCCTTTCATCGATTGCCGGAGCGAGAACGGATTCCCGTACTGGAAAAGCAAGATTTCCGAATCTACGCCTCTCCGGTGAGGCACGTCATCCCTACGATTGGCCTCAGGCTCGAAAGTACCACCAGTGGGCGAATCATCTCCTATTCTTGCGATACCGAACCCTGTCCTTCGGTGGCGCGCCTCGCAGCTGGATCCGATGTGCTCATCCATGAAGCTACGGGTGCAATCGTCGGACATTCTTCCGCATCGCAGGCCGGCGCTATCGCGCGGGAGGCCGGCGTGGATCGGTTGATTCTAATCCATTACAAGGCGGGGAAGATCCAACTGGACAAACTCATCGATCAAGCTCGGGAGACGTTCTCGGGTGAGGTCGTTCTTGCGGAAGATTTCATGGAGATCGATCTCTGACGCGAGACTCCACGGCGGCTCGTGGACCGGCAGGGATGATCAGCCCTCTACCGGTTTCAAGGTAACGTGCAGGTAGTTGAAATCGCCTCGCGGTGGTACGAGGGGGATGACTTCGATGACGGTGTAGCGGATCTTGTCCAGCGTAACCTGATCGCCTGCCTTGGGCTCGCTATCCGTGTTCGTAATACCTCCGGGATGTTTTCCCCCTAATACCACGTAGCTCACTTTGTATACTTTCGCCACGGCTGTTCCCTTTATCGATTCGAGAAATGGCTGTGTCGCAGCTTGAACGAGAGATCTGCGGCGATGTTCCGCATCACGGTGTAGCCAAGATGATGGTTGTTGTCACACAATCGATCGAAATCGTCCCTCTGGATCACCTGAACGACGGTTTCGTCTGAGATCGCCCGCACCGTCGCGGAGCGTCGCCCTCGATCCACGAGCGCCATTTCACCAACTATTTGACCGCGGCCCAGATTGACGACGGTCTTGGGTGTGGGGTCTGCTTGAGACTCCTGGCGCAGCACCTCCACGAATCCGTCCTGAATCACAAAAAGCTCATCTCCTGGTTGCCCTTGTTCAGTAATGAGGTCACCGGCTTTGAACGAGCGCTGGTGGCAAATTTCCAACACGGAATCTAAATCACCTTCAGAGAGACCCTCGAAAAGTTCGACACTTTTCAACACCGCAAGCGGGTCCATAATGACCTCCACGTCCATCGACGTTCTGCAACGTCGTCACCCTACTCAATATCTATTCTACAGTATGTTCCTCGCGACACAAAATCTACCTGGGGAGAAGCGCAGCGGAGGTGGGGCCATGTGGTAGAATCAGGCAGAATTAAGAAGATTATTTTGATTACTTGCACCGATTTACGTCTACTTGGGCTAATTTCAACCGATAAATCCGATTGATCAACCTCGGAAGTCTTGAAATGCTGACGAGGCTCGGGGGCTTGATTGAGAGAAGCTGGAATGAGTCATCCACATGTCTGGCGACCACCGACGGACATATATGCAACCGATAACGCATACGTCGTCCTGGTCGAAATTGCCGGGATGCGAGGCGCGGATTTCTCCGTTACGTTCGACCGCAGGCGTCTGATCATCAAGGGGAATCGCTCCGACACCAGTGCCCGAAAAGCCTACCATCAAATGGAAATTGCCTACGGTGAATTCGAGGTGGAAGTCGTCATTCCAAGCGCCATAGACGTCGAATCGATCGAAGCGACGTACAATGACGGCTTTCTGCGTGTCGTTTTGCCCATCAGCAAGCCGCAGAATATCAAGATTGACTGATCGTGTGCGGTAGATGAATGAGGCTTTAAATGATGTGGAGTAGTATGCATAGATTGCCGTGGAGATGGTCATCGCAAGACGACGATCCGTTTTGGCTCGATGAGCCACGATCGGAGGATAACACGGCGTCGATTA
The DNA here is from genome assembly GCA_034430695.1 of Anaerolineales bacterium. Classification (GTDB taxonomy): domain Bacteria; phylum Chloroflexota; class Anaerolineae; order Anaerolineales; family E44-bin32; genus WVZH01. The sequence continues at coordinate 10,764 of DAOUEE010000127.1, forward strand.
TCAAAGTAAGACAGCTGGATGACAGCGATTCATCGGCAAATCCGGATTTCGCAGAAATCCCGGACGAACTACCTATTCTGCCGCTGCGTGGTGTTGTTGTCTATCCCCACACGTCGCTGCCGTTGAACATCGGCCAACCGCGCTCGATCAAATTGGTCGACGATGTCGTAAGTTCCAAGCGTTTAATCGGGCTCGTGGCTTCCACGAATCCGGAACTCGAAATGCCGGGTCCGGAGGATCTGTACCGCATTGGCACGGTGGCGACCGTCCAACGTCTGTTCCGCACCTCCGAAGGGACGATCACGATGATCGTGCGGGGAATCGTGCGCTTCGAATTGGGCGAGTTCACCGAACTCGAACCCTACCTGAAGGCTAAAATTCACCTTTCCCCTGAAGTGGTCGACGAGGGCGTAGAAATCGAAGCGCAGGTTCGTGCGGCGAAGGATCAGTTCCAACAGATCGCTGAAATCGCCCCATCATTGCCGCAAGAAATTTTAGGCAGCATCCTCATCCTCGATGATCCTCTAGACGTGGCCTACACTATCGTCAATTACCAGCGTCTCGATCTCGAAGAAGCTCAAGCGATATTGGAAGAAAACTCGACGATCGCCAAGCTGCAGCGCGTGAATTCCCTGCTCAGCCGTGAATTGGAAGTCTTGTCGCTGGGACAGCAGATTCAGAACGAGGCCCGTACGGAGATCGACAAGGTGCAGCGGGAATATTTCCTGCGCGAACAGTTGAAAGCGATCCAGCGGGAACTCGGAGAGGGCGACGAGCAGACGGCGGAAGTCGATGAGCTGCGCAAGCGGATCGACGACGCCAACTTGCCCGAGGAAGCCGAAAAACAGGCGCGCCGGGAACTCGATCGCATGTCTCGTTTGCCGACTGCAGCCGCCGAATACGGTGTGATTCGAACCTATCTCGATTGGATCGTATCCCTGCCTTGGGACAAGACGACAAAAGACAACCTGGACCTCGAATACAGCCGCAAGGTGCTGGACGAAGATCATTACGGCTTGCAGGACGTGAAGGAACGCATCCTCGAATATCTCGCGGTCCGGAAATTGAAATCAGAGCGCACAGAAGAGCTGGAAGCCGAGCCCGAGGATGAAATTCGACGCCAGCGCGAGGGCGTAATTCTGTGCTTCGTCGGGCCTCCCGGGGTCGGGAAGACGTCTTTGGGACGCTCGATTGCACGTGCGATGGGGCGGAAGTTCATCCGCATGTCATTGGGCGGACTGCACGACGAAGCCGAAATTCGAGGCCACCGCAGGACGTACATCGGCGCAATGCCTGGCCGCATTTTACAGACCATGCGGCGGGTGGAATCGCGCAATCCAGTCTTCATGTTGGACGAAGTGGATAAGTTGGGCAGAGATTTCCGCGGAGATCCGGCCTCTGCCTTGTTGGAGGTCCTGGACCCAGAACAGAATAGAGAATTTCGCGACCACTATATCGACATCCCCTTCGATCTTTCCGAAGTGATGTTTATCACGACGGCGAATTGGCTGGAAACCGTTCCGGCTCCCTTGCTCGACCGCATGGAGGTCATTCGCCTGTCGGGATACACGGATCACGAGAAACTGGAAATCGCACGTGGTTATTTGATACCGCGCCAGATTCGCGAAAACGGTTTGCGCCAGGAGGAGATTTCGTTTACGAATGAAGCCCTCGAAACGATTATCCGCCTCTACACGCGTGAAGCAGGTGTACGAAATCTCGAGCGGGAAATCGGGCGTTTGTGCCGGAAAGTGGCCACGAACGTTGCTGAAGGTAGACTCGATCGAGCCGACATCAGCAAAGAACAAGTGCGCGCATACTTGGGTAAACCGCATTATCTCGGCAGTGAGGAATTGGCGGACCGTACTTCGGTTCCAGGGGTGGCAACCGGCCTGGCATATACACCGGTAGGTGGGGATGTACTCTTCATCGAAGCGACGGCGATGCCGGGAAACAAACAATTCTTGCTGACGGGATCGTTGGGACAGGTGATGCAGGAATCCGCCCGGGCAGCGCTGTCCTACGTACGTTCCATGTCGGACGATTTGTCCTTGGACGAAGATTATTGGGAGAAGCACGACATCCATCTTCATGTTCCTGCAGGCGCTCAACCGAAAGACGGTCCCTCAGCAGGCGTCACGATGGCAGTCGCGCTGGCTTCTCTGGCCACCGGGATTCCCGTTCGTTCCGACGTCGGCATGACGGGTGAGGTCACGCTGCGTGGAAAGATTCTCCCCATCGGCGGCGTTAAAGAAAAGGTGCTCGCTGCGCACAGGGCTGGGCTGAAGACCGTCTTGCTGCCGCCTCGCAACGAGATGGATTTGGAAGACGTCCCGGAAGAAGTGCGCAAGGAAATAAAATTCGTGTTTACGGACACCGTGGCGGATGCGATACAAGCCGCCTTGGTGGATCAAAAGAAACCCGGCCAAAGGAAAACGAGTAAGAAATCAAACACAAAATCGAAATCTTCGAGAAGTACGTCGAAAACGCGACGGAAAACGACGAAACGGACTTCGAAATCGGGCAGCAAGGCCGCGTGATGTCGTTATCTTCTTGGAGAAAGGTGAGTCCGACATGCCCAACAAAGTATTGATCATCGATGACGATCGGACCATGGTCTCACTGCTGAGAACGCTCCTGGAAATGGACGGCTTTGAGGTGGCTGAAATCGGTGATTGGGGGACGATCCTCGAAACGATTCGTGCTGAAATGCCGGATTTGGTAATCATGGATTATTTCCTGCCCCAGGTGGAAGGCCTCGACCTCGTGATCGGCATGCGAGAAGATCCCCAACTTGCGAAAATTCGTATTATTATGACATCTGGAATGGACATGTCCGAGCAGTGCCTCGCTGCAGGCGTTAATGATTTTTTACTCAAACCGTATACACCAGATCAATTATCGGCGAGCATTCACGCGAATTTAATATCGCTTTAATTGCTCTGGATAACAAGATATAAGAATTAGGAGAAATAAAGTATTGTGACGAAGAAAAAAGGAAGACGTTCTTCGCGGCAGTGGCATCTTGTAGATTTACATTTGCATACTCCGGCGTCGAGTGATTATCAAGAGCCGGAGATTACCAATCTGGATATTCTGCGCAGGGCGGTCGCCCGCGGACTGGATGTGATCGCTTTCACGGATCACAACACCGTCGCTGGATATCGGAAAATGCAGGAAGAGATCGCCCAACTTGAGTTGTTGGAGGGCTTGTCGCGATTAACGGACGAAGAACAAGAAACGCTGAGAGAATATCGAGAGCTGTTGAAGCAGATTCTGGTGCTGCCCGGATTCGAATTCACCGCAACGTTTGGTTTTCATATCCTGGGGATTTTCCCACCGGAAAAACCGGTTCGAGAGCTGGAACACCTCCTGCTTAATTTGAACATCCCCGCCGATCGATTGGACCTGGGTTCGGTGACCGTAGGAGCCAGCAGTGATGTGTTGACCGCCTATAAGGTGATCGATGATGCGGGCGGAATCGCCATCGCAGCCCACGCCAACTCCACGAACGGCGTCGCCATGCGTGGATTCAGCTTCGGCGGCCAGACGAAGATCGCCTATACCCAGGATCCACACTTGATGGCGCTCGAGGTAACCGACCAGGCGAAAAAGGGCCGGCGCTCCACGGCAGCGTTTTTCAGTGGAACCAAGCCGGAATACCCGCGCCGGATGCACTGCATTCAGGGCTCGGATGCCCATCGTTTGCGGACCGATCCGCAGAATAAGAAAAATCTGGGCATCGGCGACCGGGCGACGAGAATGTTGCTGTCCGAAGTCAGCTTCGAGGCGTTGAAGGACCTCTTTGCCAGCAACGACTTCGCCCGCACGCGGCCCCATTGGCCGGCGGAGAAAGAAGAATTCGATTTCGTCCTGCAGGCGCGCGACGAAGGTCCCAGCATCATACAGGATTTTCACGAAAGTATGACCGTACGCGGCGGCAGGTTGTACGCCGTCATCGCCGACGTGTGCGCATTCGCCAACACCAACGGCGGAACGCTGTTCATCGGCGTCGGTGTGGATTCAAAGAAAGAACCCCAGGGTATCGCCCGTCCATCCGCTTCAATCTCACAGCTGCAGCAGGAACTTGCGAAACGGATCCATCCCTCACTTTCTTGTGAAGTGGACGTTCAAGAAAGCCAAGGGAAGAAGATCATCCGCGTTCTGGTGCCTCGCGGCGAAGATCCGCCCTATGCTGTGGATGACAACAAGATCTACGTTCGTGACGAAGCGGATACGGGTCTTGCAGTGCGCGATGAAATCGTGCAGTTGGTTTTACGCGGCCAGGACCGGCACGTGCGCGAAAAGGCTGCAGAGCCGAAAGCGCCAGGCGTTAAAGACGCCGAAGTGGGCATTGCCCCTCCGAGAACGGGTGTGGAAGTCGTGGATTCCGAGGAACGAAACGGTACCCGGTATTACACCATGCGCGATCTGCGCAACGGAAACGTGGTCAAAAACGTCACCAAGTCCTCGGCGCGGCGACTGTGGCACTACGCCATCAAGCAGGTGATGAGCCTCCCGAAAGACCTGAACAAGGCTCCTATTGCGTGGCAGGGCGACATCGGAGTCTTGCACGAACAGCGGCGTGGCAAACGCAAACGCTACGATCTTGCCCAACGTACATCGGGCGGAATTCGAGTCTATTTCGGGGTCACGGAAGACGGAATCGAAGACGAATGGAAACGTCTTGTGGGAGTCGACGGCGAATAAACGGCAGGCGAACGACGCTGCGAACGGGCAACTTCGTTCGTCGTTTGAAATCAATGATGTGCGCGGGGATCCCAGCTAGACGGACCGTTTCCCGTTGAGAATTGGGGAGAGAATCGTCTCATGAATGTGGCAATCCTCATCGTATCGGACCGCGCCGCCCAGGGTGAGCGGGAAGACCGATCGGGCCCCGAGTTGATAAAGCGAATCGAAGTCCAGGGATGGCGCGTGATCCGATCGCGGGTGGTTGCCGACGATCGTAAAGGCGTCGAGCGTTTATTATGCGACTGGTCGGATTCGGGAGACGTGGATTTGATCCTGACTACAGGGGGGACGGGTTTTTCTGCCCGCGATCAGACGCCTGAAGCGACTCGGGCGGTCGTCGAACGTCTCGCGCCGGGAATTACGGAAGCGATGCGCGCCTATGGTATGAAGATTACGCCGCATGCGATGCTTTCGCGCGCGGTGGCGGGCATTCGGGGCAAAACGCTCATCATCAATCTTCCCGGCAGCCCGCGGGCGGCGTTGGAGAATTTCGAAGTGATCTCGCCTGCGCTGCCGCATGCGATCGAACTGTTGAAAGGTTCTCCGGATTCCGAAGCAGGACACCGATTTCCCGGACCGAAATTAAAGGCATAACCCCGCTTTCATCTTGTCCGCCTCTGGCCGGTCTGAAACGTGTGACCGACCTCCTGGCAGGCGCACAATTTCTACAGTGAGACATTTGATGGGCATCCGCATCGTACGTCCGGCGATGGGGAGCTGCACCCAAATCAATTAACAGTCAAAACGGGTCTTTTTTATCTTGACAGTGATGCGTACACGACGTATAATCTTCATACCCACCCCATATGGGGGGGGGATGAGGGAAGGCGATGGACAATAAAGATATCGTGGGTCGCTTGAAAACTATCGAAGGACACGTGCGCGGCGTTCAGCGGATGGTAGAAGAAAATGCCTACTGCATCGATCTCATCCGCCAGATTCAAGCGATACAGGCAGCGCTGGGTAAGGTGACGACGAAGATCTTAGACGATCATCTGAACTCCTGCTTGATCACAGCAGTCCGCGGCGAGGATCAAGCGGCGCGCGAGCAAGTCTTGAAAGAGATTGCAGAGGTCTACGAAATGGCCATGAAGGTGTAAGGATTTATTCATGCAGGAGATGGAATGATGACGAGCGTTACGTATTCTGTTCCCAATATTTCTTGTGGGCACTGCGTCCACACGATCCAGATGGAGCTTTCGGATTTGGCGGGCGTCTCGAACGTCGAAGCTTCCGAATCGAAGAAGCAGGTCCATATAGAATTCGACTCACCGGCGACGACGGAGAAGATCAAGGCGCTTTTGGCCGAGATCAATTATCCGGTAGCTGAATAAACACAGATCAGGTCGACGATTGGAGACAATCCAGTGGCGGAAAGTACGCGCTATGTGACCCTTCCCATAACCGGGATGACGTGTGCCAATTGTGTGGCGACGGTAGAACGGAATATCAAGAGACTCGACGGCGTTCGATCGGCGAGCGTGAATCTGGCTTCCGAGCGAGCAAGCATCGAGTATGACGGTTCGAAACTCAGCCAGGATGAGATCGTGGCGAGCATCCAACGCGCGGGCTACGACGTGGCCAGGGGAGAAATGAACGTTCTTCTGCGGCGCGTCGCCGATTCCACAGAAGCTTCTCGCCTGGAACAAACGCTGCTGGCGAAGGACGGAATCGTAGGAGCTAATGTCAATCTCGCCAGCGAGAGACTCCGTCTCGAATACATTCCCACGATAATCGAACCGATCGAAATTCACGAGCTGATCGAGAAAGCCGGATTCGAGATCATCGAATCCACAGGCGAGTCCAAGGACGCCGAGCGGGAAGCGCGGCAGAATGAGATCGGGCGGCAGCGTCGCTTGCTCATTACAGGCCTGACCTTCACCGTGCCGCTCTTCGTGCTTTCCATGGCGCGCGATCTGGGTTTCGTCCCCGCTGACATCGCCACAGCGCCCTGGTACGATTGGCTGATGTTTTTACTGGCAACACCGGTGCAGTTTTACGTCGGCTGGCAGTACTACGTCGGCGCCTTTAAGGCGCTTCGCAACGGTGCGGCGAACATGGACGTCCTTATCGCCATGGGATCTTCTGCGGCGTACTTCTACTCGCTTCCGATCCTGCTGGGTTGGTTGAAAGGCCACCTGTTCTTCGAAACTGCTGCTGTGATCATCACGCTGATCAAACTCGGGAAATACCTCGAGGCGCGCGCCAAAGGACGTACGAGCGAAGCCATACGCAAGCTGATGAATCTACAGGCCAAGACGGCCAACGTAATTCGCGAAGGCCGCGAGGTGGAAATCCCGGTGGAGCGGGTACAGGTTGGCGACCTGGTGATCGTGCGGCCCGGGGAGAAGATCCCCGTCGACGGCGTGGTCGTCGAAGGTACGACATCGGTCGACGAAGCGATGCTGACCGGTGAATCGATGCCCGTCGAAAAAGGCCCGCAGGACGAAGTCGTGGGTGCAACGTATAACAACATGGGCATGATCAAATTCAAGGCTCTGCGGGTTGGCAAGGACACCGCTCTGGCGCAAATCGTGCGTCTGGTGGAAGAGGCACAAGGCAGCAAGGCGCCGATCCAGCATCTTGCCGATAAAGTCGCCGCTATTTTCGTTCCCGCCGTGATCGGCGTTGCGCTGTTGACCTTCGCCGGCTGGCTGATCATTGCGCCTCCACCATCGGGCGACGTTTCCGCCTTTACCCGTGCGCTGATCAACATGATCGCGGTCTTGGTGGTTGCCTGTCCGTGTGCCATGGGGCTCGCCACGCCTACCGCTGTCATGGTGGGCACCGGGAAGGGGGCGGAGCAGGGAATTCTCTTTAAAACCTCCGCAGCCTTGGAGCGGGCGGGCAGCCTGACGACCGTGGTACTCGATAAGACCGGGACGATCACGCGCGGCCAACCCAGTGTCACGGACATCGAAATGCTCGATTCCCGGGTAGATGAAGATTCTCTGTTGAAACTCGCTGCGAGCGCCGAACGCGGCTCAGAGCATCCCCTGGGGCAGGCGATCGTGGCCGCAGCTGGAGCGCGCGCGCTGCAGCTCGACGAACCTGATGATTTCACGGCTGTGGCAGGTCAGGGAATCGAAGCGCGAGTCGCAGGCCAGAGCGTGCTGGTGGGCACGTTGAAGCTCATGACGGAAAACCATATACCGGTTGATGGTGTCAGGGAGCAAGTAGAGGCCTTGGAGCGGCAGGCGAAAACCGTGGTGCTGGTGGCTGCCGACGGTAACCTGGTTGGGTTGCTCGGTATCGCCGACAGCGTGAAGGAAAACTCTCGGGAAGCCATTCGAGAGCTCAAACAGCTGGGTCTCGAAGTGATCATGGTGACCGGTGATAACCGGCAGACGGCCGAAGCTGTCGCCCGCAGCGTCGATTTGGCTCCTTCGCTGAACGGCAGCCAACCGAGCGTGTATGCCGAGGTGCTGCCGG
>DAOUEE010000128.1:0-32905 GCA_034430695.1 Anaerolineales bacterium
ACGGCGGAATCATCCGCCACGGCGCCAAGCTGCTCTTCGCCTACTGCGAAGCCACGGTTCCCAAGATCACCGTCATCACCCGCAAGGCATACGGCGGCGCGTACGTGGTGATGTCTTCGAAGCACATTCGCGGGGATCTGAACCTGGCCTGGCCGAGCGCCGAATTGGCCGTCATGGGGCCGGAAGGCGCGGTGAAGATCATCCATCGCAAGCAGATCGCTGAAGCGAAAAAACCGGAAAAGGAAGAAGCCGAACTGGTCGCGGATTACCGCGAGAAATTTTCCAATCCCTACGTGGCCGCAGCCCGCGGGTATGTCGATGACATCATCGAACCGCGTTACACACGTGCGCGCTTGATCAATGCACTCGAAATGCTGTCCAACAAGCGGGATTCAAATCCACCGAAGAAACACGGCAACATCCCGCTATAAGCATCTCAAACCATTCCGCCCGATTGATGCGCACCCCAAGAGGAAATAAATTCGGATTTCTGCTTGAAGCACAACCTGTCTGAGGGAAACGATGTTCAAAAAGGTTCTCATTGCCAATCGAGGTGAAATCGCAGTACGCATCATCCGGGCCTGCCACGAGTTGGGGCTGAGCACGGTTGCGGTGTATTCGGAAGCCGATCGGCCTGCACTGCACGTCCGCTACGCAGACGAGGCCTATCTGCTGGGCCCCTCCGCAGCCCGAGAATCGTATCTGCGCGCCGACAAGCTCATCGACATCGCCAAACGCACCAACGCCGGCGCCATCCACCCCGGCTACGGATTTCTGGCCGAACGCGAAGACTTCGCCCTCGCCGTCCAGGATGCGGGACTCAATTTCATCGGCCCGCGCCCGAGTGCCATCGCCGCCATGGGTGACAAAGCCGTGGCACGAGCCACCGTCACCGCAGCGGGTGTACCTGTCGTCCCGGGAACCGAAGGCGAGGGCAATCTGTGCGACGATGAACTCATCGCCATCGCGCCGAAAATCGGCTTCCCTCTGCTGATCAAAGCCACCGCCGGCGGCGGCGGAAAAGGCATGCGCGAGGTCAACGACCCGAAAGATCTCCCCGGGTTGATCACGGCCGCCCGCCGCGAGGCCGAATCCGCCTTCGGGGACGACAACGTATATCTCGAAAAATTGATCGTCGATGCACGCCACATCGAGTTCCAAATTCTGGCCGACGATCACGGTAACGTGATCCACCTCGGAGAGCGGGAATGCTCCCTGCAAAGACGTCATCAAAAATTACTGGAAGAGTCACCTTCGACCTTCCTGGACGACGAAATGCGCATGCGCATGGGAGAATTGGCCTGCACCGCAGCTCGCTCGGTCGATTACCTCAACGCCGGAACGATCGAATTTCTGGTCGATAAAGAGAAGAATTTCTATTTCCTGGAGATGAACACCCGTCTGCAGGTCGAACACCCGGTCACCGAACTCGTTACCGGACTGGACATCGTCACGGAACAAATCCGCATCGCCCGCGGCAGGAAGTTGCGCTACGCCCAGGAAGACGTCCACCTGAACGGATGGGCGATCGAATGCCGCATCAACGCCGAAGATCCCTACAACCAGTTCCTGCCCTCAACCGGTCTGCTGACGCAGGTCATCCCTCCGACCGGGCCCGGCGTGCGCGTCGATACCGGCGTGTATTCGGGCTTCGAAATATCACCGTATTACGATTCTTTGATTTCGAAGTTGATCGTCTGGGGGGAGACTCGCGGCGCTGCGATACTGCGCATGCGCAGAGCGCTGGAGGAATACCGCATCACCGGCGTGAAGACCAACATCCCCTTTCACCAGAACATCATGGATTCGCATCGTTTCATCGCCGGCAACTACGACACCCGTTTCGTCGAAGAGCGTTTTTCGATGGACGAAGCCCAGGAGGGCAAGGAAGCGGAAGCGCACATTGCGGCGATCATGGCCGTGCTCGTCGCTCACCGCCAGACTCAGGAGGCTTCCCAGATCGTCCGCCGCGGAGAGCGGGACGCCAGCAACTGGAAATGGGTCGGACGCTGGGAGAGGATGCAGCGTTGAGATCGACGCCGGCGGTGAAGATGACGGTCGAGCACCTGTGGCCGAAACCGGAGGGTGTATGAAGTACTTCGCAACCATCGAAGATCAGAATTTTGAAATCGAGATCAGCAGCGATCGCGAATTGATCGCCGATGGTGTACGATTGTCGGTAGATTTTCAGTCAGTGATGGGCCGTCCGGTGTACTCCTTGCTGCTCAATGGGCGTTCCTACGAAGCCTACGTCTATCCAACGGAGAGCGGCATGGAAGTGCTCCTGCAGGGCGACCTCCATCAAGTCGATATCGAAGACGAGCGGCAGCGGCGCCTGCGCAAGGCGTCGACCTCGGTGAAGGTCCAGAGTGGAGAATTTCAACTCAAAGCGCCGATGCCGGGGCTGGTCATCAGCGTGCCCATCGAAGAGGGACAGGGAATCGAGGAAGGCCAGAATCTCATCGTTCTCGAATCGATGAAAATGCAGAACGAACTCAAGTCACCGTGCACCGGGACGGTCACGCGCATCCGCGTCAAGACAGGGGACAGCGTGGAGAAAAATGAGGTCCTGGTGATTCTCGGCTGATGAAATTGTCCACGCAGAAACACCCGCCCTGCGAGCCATGGAAGGTTTCCGTACAATCCCACGGTCGAAAGCCAACGATGAACCACAATACGACGATTGGAACGATTCTGTGTCCGGCGTAAAGGTAGAAATCGAAGCAAAATTTTACCTGCCAAGCCTCGACGACATCCGCGAGACGATCAAGGCACTGGATGGGCGTCTACACGCAGCGCGTGTGCTTGAACGAAACCTGCGTTTCGACACAGTGGACCGGGCTCTGTCATCCAACCATTCGCTGCTGCGCTTGCGCCAGGACCGTTCCTCGCTGCTCACCTTCAAACACGCCATGAGCGTCGAGGAACGTACGGAAATCGAAGTTGGAGTCGAGGACTTCGACACCGCCCGGGCGCTGCTCGAAATGCTGGGCTATGAAGTCTTCTTCGTTTACGAAAAATATCGGGAAACGTATGCACTCGGACCCTGCAGAATCATGCTCGACGAGCTGCCTTTTGGCCATTTCATCGAAATTGAAGCGGATTCACTCGACGAGGTTAAAAGGACCGCTGCCAGGCTCGACTTGCCGTGGAAGAAGCGGGTGAAGATGAACTATCTTTCCCTGTTTCAATCGTTGAAGCAAAAGCTGAAACTGCACTTCCGCGACGCAACGTTCGATAATTTCACCGGGTTGCCGGCGGTCCAACCCGATGACCTGGATTTGAAATACGCACAATAATACAAGGAAATCGCAATGACAAAGTCTGTCGAAGAATCGTTGGAAGAATGGCAAGAAAACACGCTCCGTCCCACGTTGGAACGTTATCCGGAACGCAAGGATCACTTCGAAACGTCTTCGGGGATTCCCCTCGAACGTTTTTACACCGATGCCTTGAGCGAAGCGGATTACCTGCAGAAGCTGGGATTTCCGGGCGATTATCCCTATACCCGCGGCGTGCAGCCCACCATGTACCGCGGCCGGTTGTGGACCATGCGGCAGTACGCAGGATACGCCAGCGCAGAGGAGACCAACCGGCGCTTCCGTTACCTGCTGGAACAGGGCCAAACCGGCCTATCGATCGCCTTCGACCTGCCCACGCAAATCGGCTACGACGCGGACGATCCCATCGCCTCCGGCGAGGTCGGCAAAGTGGGGGTTTCGATTTCCTGCCTGGACGACATGGAGCAATTGTTCGCCGAAATCCCGCTCGACAAAGTATCCACCAGCATGACCATCAACGCCCCGGCGACGATCCTGCTGGCGATGTACATCGCCATCGCCAAACGCCAGGGAGTCGAAATTTCCCGTCTGCGGGGAACCGTGCAGAACGACATTCTCAAGGAGTACGTTGCCCGGGGAACGTACATCTTCCCGCCGGGTCCGTCCATGCGCCTGATTACCGACGTGTTCCGCTACTGCCGTGCAGACGTTCCAAAGTGGAACACGATCTCCATCTCCGGCTATCACATCCGCGAGGCAGGTTCGACGGCCGTTCAGGAACTGGCCTTCACGCTCGCCAACGCCATCGCCTACGTGCAGGCAGCGCTGGACGCCGGGCTGGAGATCGACGAATTCGCCCCGCGTCTCACCTTCTTCTTCAACGCCCACAACCAGTTTCTGGAGGAAATCGCCAAATTCCGCGCCGCGCGGCGCCTTTGGGCGCGCATCATGCGCGAGCGCTTCAAGGCGGAAAACCCGCGCTCCTGGCTTTTGCGCTTCCACACCCAGACCGCTGGCTGCACGCTTACCGCACAACAGCCGCACAACAACGTGGTGCGCGTGACCCTGCAGGCGCTCTCCGCCGTTCTGGGCGGCACCCAGTCGCTGCATACCAACAGCATGGACGAAGCGTTAAGCCTGCCCACCGAACAGGCCGTTCAGGTGGCGCTGCGCACGCAGCAGATCATCGCACACGAATCCGGGGTGAGCGATTCGATCGACCCGCTGGCCGGCTCCTATCTGATCGAGCACCTGACGGACGAAATCGAATCCGGGGTGATGGACTACATCCGGAAAATCGATGATCTCGGCGGCGCGCTGGCGGCCATCGAGCAGGGCTACATCCAGCGCGAGATTCAGGACGCCGCTTACCGCACGCAGCGCGAGATCGAACTCGGCGAATCCGTCGTCGTGGGAGTCAACAAGTACGAGACCGATGAGGCGCTCGACATGGCGCGGCTCGTCGTCGATCCCGCCATCGAAACGGCACAGCGGGAGCGCCTGGCCGCGGTTCGCCAGCGCCGCAATGCTGCGCGTGCCGGCGAGCTGCTCGACCGGCTCGAGGCGATCGCGAAGGGGGAGGAGAACATGATGCCGCATCTGATCGAGTGCGTCGAAGCAGATCTAACCCTGGGTGAAATCTGCGGGCGGCTGCGGCAGGTGTGGGGGGAATACCGTCCGCCGACGGGCATTTAATGAATCCACGCTGGCGCCGGATGTGTATCCGGTGCCGATGATCAGCGGATTTTTATCCGCTGACGCTTATCTTCAGGAATATTGACCCGGTTTTATGGTTCCCGCAACATGAAGATCGGCAGATAAATATCTGCCCAAGATGGGTTGCGGATGAATATCCGCAACCAGCAAGTCAGGTCTGCTGGCGCCGGTACGTTTCCGGTCAGCGGATTTCGATCCCCAGCCGGCAGACTCGACCCGCCCCCGGTTTCACTCTTTCAATTCCCGTGTAGAATAGAATCAACGAGAGGCAGGGAAGCCTATGCCGTCCATTATTCGCATCGATCACGTCGCCATCGTCGTCGAGGACATCGACCAGGCCTTGCATTTTTGGCGCGACGCCCTCGGACTCGACGTCACCCACGTGGAAGACGTCGCCGGCCAGGACGCCATCGTCGCTTTTCTCCCCATGGGCTGCTCAGAAGTCGAATTGGTGAAACCGACCAGCGGGCAAACCGGCGTGGCCCGCTATCTCAAACGGCGTGGGCCGGGAATCCACCACATCTGTTTCGAAGTCGATGACATCGAAGCCACGCTCGGGAAACTGGCGCAGCACGACGTACAGCTGATCGACCAGGAACCGGTCGTCGGCACCGGCGGCAAGAAGATCGCCTTCATCCACCCCAAAAGCACCCACGGGGTTCTGGTCGAATTGTACGAGCTCACAGATCAGGAACCGGTGATTCGCCTGGCACGCGCCCGTGAACTCGCCGATCGAGCGATGGTACAGGGTCAGGCCGTCGCCTCCGGAATCCTGGCATTTCTGCGCGGATTACGCAGCGGCGCCGAAACGATGCTCGGTGACGACGCAGATTAACTGCAGCTCATTTCCCCGGCCCGTTCGGTGCCCGGTATCCTCGATGTCGCCATGCTATAATCACGAACCGCTCGGTGGAGGCCTTCATGTTGGATTCGAAGCAGCGTGAAGCGCTGAAAAAAGCGCTGGACGACTGGCGATCGAAGACTCTCAACCCCATCCTCGAAAGATTCCCCGAACAACGCCCGGAATTCATTACCACATCATCCGAACCGGTCAATCGGCTCTACACCCCGCAGGATATCCTCGATCAGGATTACCTGCTGGACGTCGGTCTACCGGGAGAATTCCCCTACACCCGCGGGATCCATCCGACGATGTATCGCGGCAGGTTGTGGACGATGCGCATGTTCGCCGGATTTGGCACCGCCGAAGAAACCAACCAGCGCTTCCACTACCTGCTCGATCAGGGACAAACCGGTCTGTCGATCGCTTTCGATCTGCCCACCCTGATGGGATACGACAGCGACGCGCCCGAATCCGCAGGTGAATTCGGCAAGTGCGGGGTCGCCGTCTCCTCACTCGAAGACATGGAAACCCTGCTTAAAGACATACCCCTGGATAAGATTTCCACCAGCATGACGATCAACTCCCCCGCCGCTGTGATCTGGGCGATGTATATCGCCGCGGCGGAAAATCAAGGAGTCTCTCCGGGAAAATTGCGCGGCACGATTCAAAACGATATTCTCAAAGAATACATCGCCCAGAAGGAATACATCTTTCCACCGCAACCCTCGATGCGCCTCGTCACGGACACCATCGAATACGGTACGAGACATCTGCCGGAATGGAACACCATCTCGATTTCCGGTTACCACATTCGTGAAGCCGGCGCGACTGCGGCGCAGGAATTGGCCTTTACGCTGGCGGACGGCATGGAATACGTTCGCTGGGCGCTGGAGCGAGGTCTTGACGTCGACGAGTTTGCGCCGCGCCTGTCATTCTTCTTCAACGCACACAACGATTTCTTCGAGGAGATCGCCAAGTACCGCGCAGCGAGACGCATTTGGGCCAAGGAAATGCGGGACACATTCGAGGCGAGAAATCCACGCGCCTGGCTCCTGCGTTTCCACACCCAGACTGCCGGCGTCAGCCTCACGGCACAGCAGCCCGAGATCAACGCAGTCCGCGTGGCGATTCAAGCCTTGGCCGCCGTACTGGGCGGCACCCAATCGCTGCACACCAATTCGATGGACGAGGCGTTGGCCCTGCCGTCACAACCGGCCGTCAAGCTCGCCCTGCGTACGCAGCAAATCCTGGCCCAGGAATCCGGTGTCGTAAACACCGTCGACCCACTCGGTGGATCGTATTTCGTCGAGAGCATGACGAATCGGATTGAAAATCAGGTCAGGAAGTATCTGCAGCGCATCGAAGAACTCGGCGGCGTGCTGTCCGCCGTCGAGTTGGGTTTCTTCCAGCGCGAGATCCATGAGTCTGCATACCGCTACCAGCGCGAGATCGACGAAAAACAGCGCCTGATCGTCGGCGTCAATGCCTACGAAGATGAGCAGCCGCTGCGCATCCCGCTGCTCAAGATCGATCCGCAGGGGTATCGGCGGCAAATCGACCGTCTCCGGGATCTACGCCGGCGGCGCGACAACGGAGTCGTCGGCCAGGCCCTGGATCGGCTGCGACTCGCTTGTCAGGGCACGCAAAACACCATGCCCAGGATCCTCGAAGCCGTGCATGCCTATGCTACGCTGGGAGAGATCATCGAAGTGATGCGCGAGGTTTTCGGAACCTATGTCGAGCCGAGCTGGCTGTGATCTTCGGTTCGCCGGATATCGACGCCCGAGGGAGGAACGATGAGAACACGGAGATTCACAGCACTTTACCTGGTCTTTCTGCTTACCGCCGGCGCAATTCTGGCTTGTTCGTTTCCCTTCCCCGACTCGGGCAATGAAACCGATGAACCCGGCCCGACGGCCACATTCACCATGGCAGCTTCGACCGCGACCGAAACGGAGCTCGCGATCGAAACCGCAACCGCCACGAGCACCGCGGAAGCATCCGCAACCCATACACCCACACTTACAGTCACACCGCCTGCCGGCGGTGTCAGTTTGAACTGCGACGGTACGTACCAGCGGGTACGCATTACGGATCACGGCAGCGCCGGTAAAACGATCTCCGTGGACAACTGGAGTGGGGGCGAGTGGGTGAATGTCTGGAACATGGCCAGCGGGGATCCCAACCAGCGCCAGCTGATGCCCGAGGCAGGAACGTACGGATTCGGGGAATGCCGGCTGCTGGTGGTCGTGCCCATGCGTTCTTCCGGACCCCATCTATGGTATGAGTTGGGCATCTACGCCTGGAACGGCGTCGGGCTCTCCCAGGTGTACTACAACGAGGGTTATTACGGTGAGTGGTCGAAGATCGGCGACGTGATCACCTTTCGCGAGGCCAGCACGCTGGGCGGATCGCCCTTGAGCCCTTGCGAATGGATGACTCTGGAACATGAATGGGACGGAACGGATTTCTTTCAGATCGGATCCGCGCTCGAACCCGTAGCGGGATGCACCCCCATTGTCCCCTGAGCGGCGTAATAGATACGAGCAAACCAAATCAACCAATATGACATACCTCACGACGGTCCAGGTCGATTCGCGTCTATCGATGAAAAATGGATGCCGAGTGCAGCATCTCGTCGAGGTGCTCGCGCCTGCAGTTGCTGTCCTGCATGTCCTCATCGCCAAAATGTGTCACAGCGAGATCCAACACGGAGAGTGTGTCCTTGATGAAAAAATCGCGCACGAAAGGATCTTGTTCCGCCAAGAATCGATCCAAATCAAGCTGAAGGTTGGACAACGGCCGCTGCGTGCGCCGGCACAACCATTCGATCGCATTCTCGCGAAACGGTTCTCGAAGGTTTTCGACCCGATCGACGATTCCTGCAACACTCGCGCCTCGAATTTTCATCGTTCAACTCCATCTTCCGGCTTGCGGAGAATTTTTGTTGCATGCATGGATGAGATTGCAAGGTTCGTACCATTCACGAATCGGGCGACACGTTCGCAGCGCATCAGGGTTTAACTTCTCGAAACCCGGCTTACCTTGATGAAACATCCACCCTTCTGCTAAGATTGGCGGAAGATGCACGGATGTAAATCATCGATATCAGTTTGCGTTCCAGGGGAATAACAAATCCCCATTGGAGCACATCGAAATCTCAATATGGAGTTGAAGACATGGCAAATGTAAACAAGAAAAAAGGAGTCATCGGTATTCTGACGGGAGGCGGTGACGTACCAGGGCTCAATCCGGCGATTCGGGCAGTCACGATTCGCGCCCTGCGCGAAGGATACGAAGTCATCGGTTTCCGCCGCGGATGGGCCGGAACGGTCAACTTTATACGTGATAAGAAAACCGACAACAGCAAGAGCTACATGACCCTCACCGAAGAAATCGTCAACAAGGCCGGCAGAACCGGCGGCACCTTCATCCACACCTCGCGCACGAATCCGAGCCGCGTCGCCAAGGATAAGGTACCCGTACACCTCCAGGATACGTACAACGAGGAGATGAATGATCTCACTCCCGAGGTGCTCAAGAACCTCGATTTTCTCGGTATCGACTATTTGATCCCCATCGGGGGTGACGACACCTTGAGCTATGCGGTCCGTCTATTTCAAGAAGGCGTCAAATGCGTTGCCATCCCGAAGACCATGGACAACGACGTCCCAGGCACGGATTACTGCATCGGGTTCAGCACCGCCGTCACCCGGACGATCAGCCTGACCAATTTGCTGCGAACCTCCGCCGGCTCCCACGAGCGCTTCCTGATCATCGAGGTGTTCGGACGCTACGCAGGTTTTACGGCGATGCTTCCCACCATGGCCGGCGCGGCCAACCGCTGCGTGATTCCGGAATACAAATTCAAGATCGACAGGCTGGCGCAGCTGCTGGTCGAAGATCGCAACAAGAACCCAAGCAGATATTCCGTGGTGCTGGTCTCGGAAGGCGCGAAGTTCGAAGGCGGCGAAATGACCTTCAAGGACACCCAGAAGGATGCCTTCGGCCACATGAAATTGGGCGGTATCGGAGACCTGGTTTCCGCCAAGCTGAAGGAAATCTCGGGCAAATACAATAACGGCCGGCAGATCAGCACGATCACCCAACGCCTGGCCTACCTTGTGCGTGGCGGCGATCCGGATGCGATCGACTCGATCGTACCCATGGCCTACGGAAACCTTGCGCTGGATCTGATCCTGGCCGGCGTCCACGGCCGTCTCGTCGTTTTGAAAAACGGCCGCTACGACAACGTGCCGATCGACGTCGTGACCAGCACATCGAAATTGGTCGACGTCGAGAAGTTTTACAACACGGAGCGCTTGCGCCCGCATTACAAGAGCTTCGAAATGAAACCGCTCTTCATCATGACCAGTGAGTGATTGACCGTTCAGGACAGGAGAGATGAATCAGCGCATGAACGCCGTGCGCCCTCGCTATCTTCGTCTGCACAAGGAAGGTGAACTGCAACGCCGCGCGCAAATTGCGCGCCAACATGAACGGGCATGCGACCTGTGTGCGCGCTACTGTCGTGTCGATCGATCGCAGCGCGTGGGCGCCTGCCGCACGATGTTGAAGGCGCTCGTCGCCTCTTACGGTCCGCACCACGGAGAAGAAGATCCCTTGCGCGGTTGGCGAGGCTCCGGAACGATCTTCTTCTCGTGGTGTAACTTACGCTGCCAGTATTGCCAGAACGCGGACATCAGCCAGAGCCCCGCAGGCCGGGAAGTCGATTCCCAGGAACTGGCCGCAATCATGCTCAGCCTGCAAGAATCGGGCTGCCACAACTTGAATTTCGTCTCGCCGTCCCACGTCGTCGCCGAAATCCTCGAAGCACTGGTGATCGCCGTCGATCACGGACTGCAACTTCCACTCGTCTACAATACGGGCGGATTCGATTCCGTCGAAGCTCTGACGCTGCTCGAAGACGTCATCGATATCTACATGCCGGACATGAAATACAGCGACCGCCTCACCGCCCGCCGCCTGTCGAAAATCGGCAACTACCCGGAAGTCAATCGCAGCGCGGTAAAGGAAATGCATCGCCAGGTGGGCGACCTTCAAATCGACCCGGCGGGCATCGCCCAGCGGGGTTTGTTGGTGCGGCACCTCGTCCTGCCCCACGATCTCGCGGGCACGGAAGGCGTGGTGCAATTTATCGCAAACGAGATATCCAAAGAAACCTATCTGAACGTCATGGGACAATATCGCCCGGCATACAAGGCGCATCGACTCGATTACCTCGACCGCAGCCTGCGCCCGGAGGAATACCAACGCGCCGTCGAGTCTGCCCGGGCTGCCGGCCTGACCCGCCTGGACAAACGTACACGGATTCCACGCGTGATCTTCTGACGCAGCTCATCGGAAATCCGGCCGGCGGTGATGAAACGCCCGGTGCTTTTTGCAGCCGGGCGTCAGTATCTTTCCGGGATTATGGGCTTGTATCAGCGGCTGATCATGCGCGCGATCTCAAAGTAACGCGGATTCGGGGACTGCTTGCGTGAGATCACTTCTTCCAACGGAGTGCCCACGATCGCTCCATCCTGCAAGCCGACCATCACGTCGGTTTTCCCGTCCAATAACAATTCGACCGCCCGGACGCCCAAGCGGGAAGCCAGCATGCGGTCGAACGCAGTCGGACTGCCGCCTCGCGGCACGTGACCCAGGATAGTCACCCGGGTTTCAAAACCGATGTCCCGCGCGTTGAGTTCCGCGGCGATTTCGCTGCACTTGAGCTTCGCACCTTCCGCAACGACCACGATGGCGGAGTTCTTGCCGCGCGCGTAGGCGTTTTCGAGCACCTCGGCGACCTCGTCAATCGTGGCTTCCTCCTCGGGCACGATGATCATCTCCGCGCCGCACACGATTCCGACCTGCACAGCCAGATAGCCGCATCCCCTGCCCATCGTCTCGACCAGAAAGGCGCGTTGATGGGAAGAGGCCGTGTCGCGCAGCTTGTCCACGGCTTCCATGATGGTGTTCAAGGCCGTATCGACGCCAATGGACATCTCCGTGCCGTAGATGTCGTTGTCGATCGACGCCGGAGCGCCCACGACCGGGAAATCATACCCCGCCAAAGCATGGGCGCCGTGCATCGAACCATCACCGCCGATCACGATCAGACCGTCAATTTCGGATTCATTCAACTCGCGCAGCGCCTCGCGCTGCCCCTTCTTGGTTTTGAACTCGGGGCAGCGAGCCGTTCGCAGGAACGTTCCGCCGCGCTGCAGGATTCCGCCCACATCCCGGGCGCGAAGTTCTTCCATTTCCCCGCGAATCAGGCCGTCGAAGCCCTCGTAGATTCCCATGACCTCAACGTTCTTCGTGATTGCAGTGCGCACAGCGGCGCGAATACAGGGATTGATTCCAGAGGCGTCACCGCCGGAAGATAGTATTCCCATACGTTTGATTTTTGTCGCTGTCATTGCATCCTCAACGGTTCTACTCGAATTGTACCTTCTCCCAGCAAAGATAATAACTGCGAATGTAGCTCGGGGCAATAGCCTGTCGTCGAGTTCGGAAATTCGAGATGATATCTGCGGGAAGCTTCAAACACGTGAAACACGTATTTATCGTTGCCCGGATACGAGGTCAGCAAACCATGCACGCGCCGCATGCGCAGGGTGTCCTTGTTGTGGTCGCCGGAGGATTTCAGCAGGATGGTCAATATCTGAGGGTCCGAACTTCCCTTACGCGAGGGTTCCGCACCAGATTCGTAATTTGAAGCCCGGGCGCTGGCTTCCTCAACCGAAGGGCGATCTTTGCCGTTGCCGGAAGGCCGGCTTTCCTCGTTCTTTTCCGTTTGTGGCGCAGCGAATTTCCCTTGATCCTGCTGCGCATCCGCCTGCGTCGCTGCGGGCTGCGGCGCGGCCTCGGTGGATTCCAGCGGTGGCGCACTTTCGACGCTGGACATGTGGAATTCCTCAACGGCGGGATCGACATCTTCGGGGAAGGATTCGACCGGCGCCGGGTCTTCGAGCATCGCTCCAACGGCGTTCGTTTCGGGGATCCCTTCCAGCTTTGTCTCGCTGAACTTGCCGGATTTTCCCTCTGGCATTTCGGCGGTGATATGATCGACCAGAATCTTGGGTTCCCCCCGCTCCAGATCGACCTTGCCTTTCACGATCACGATCATGTCCTCGTGCAGCCAGTCTGTGACATTGCTCCAAACCCGGCTGAATACGACCAATTCGATGTTCCCTTGCAGATCCTCGAGTGTCACGAAACCCATCGGTTTTCCGCTGCGAGTCTGATAGGGGCGAACGTGACTGACCTCACCGGCCACGACGACCGTTTGCCCGTGAATGGCGTCCTCCAATTCTGCGCTGTAGTGCGTGACGGTTTCCGAGAGTGCGTCGACGTATGGCGTCAATGGGTGGTCGGATACATAGACGCCGAGGAGTTCCTTTTCCCAACGCAGCTGACGGCGCCGCGGTATTCCCACCGCAGCGGCTCCGAAATGCGGGCTTTCCGCCGCAGCAGAAGACGAGTCGAAAAACGTCATTTGCCCGACTTCGGCGGCGCGGAAATGCGAAGCCGATACCGCCATCAAACGATCGGTCGATTCAAGCACGACGGCGCGATCGGCCAACAAATCGAGAGCGCCCACGCGTGCGAGGCTTTCGATGGCACGCCGTCCGACCTGCCGTAAGTCTACACGTTGAGCGAAGTCCGTGAGCGATTTAAATACCCCGCCCGTTTCGCGGGCGTCCAGGATTTTTTCGATGGCGCCTTCTCCCACATTTTTGATCGCGCCCAATCCAAAGCGGATCGCCCCCGGGGAAACCTCATCCGTCCTGGGCTCGATTTGAAAATCGAGCCCGCTGTGATTGATATCCGGCGGCAGGACGTCGAATCCCCGGCGCCGGCAGTCGGCGATGTAAATTGCAACCTTGTCGCTGTCGTGTTTGAAGACGGAAAGCAAAGCCGTCATGTACTCCAGCGCATAGTGCGCCTTGAGGTACGCCGTTTGCACGCAGATCACAGCATAATCGGCAGCGTGACCCTTGGGAAAACCATAACGGGCGAAGGTCTCCCACTGATCGAAAATCGTGTTGGCCGTGTTCTCCGGAATGCCGTTTTCAACGGCACCTTTGACGAAGGTACTGCGGTGCTTGCGTAATACCGCCGCTTTCTTCTTCGCCACGGCCTTGCGCAGATTATCGGCTTCGGAGGCCGAATAGCCGGCCAAATTCATGGCCGTATACATTATTTGCTCTTGATAGACGGTGATGCCGAATGTCTCTTTCAGGATCGGTTCCAACGCCGGATGCAGGTACTCGATGCGTTCCTGGCCATGCATTCGGCGGATATAATCGGGTATTTTCTCGATCGGACCGGGGCGATACAGCGCGACCATGGCGACCACGTTCGCAAGTTCGCGCGGTTTCATCTCGATCAGATTGCGGCGCATTCCCGCGCCTTCAACCTGGAAGACTCCCAAGACATCTCCCCGGCCCAGCAGCTCAAACGTATCGGGATCGTCGAGAGGAATGGAATGAATATCCAGAGCGATCCCGTGGTTCTCGCGGATCAGGCGGCAGGCTCTGGCCATGACCGTGAGCGTCGAGAGGCCCAGGAAATCGACCTTGAGCAGCCCGAGCGAATCGAGCACGTTCATCTCGAATTGCGTTACGGCACCAATCGGATTGTCGTCCTGGTGACCACCAGTGGGGCGATGCAAGGGGATATATTCCGTGATGGGCAGATCCGTGATGATCACGCCCGCGGCGTGCGTGCCGGCGTTGCGTGCGACGCCTTCCAGTTGCGCGGCCGTGTCGATCAATTCCCGCAGATAAGACGCCTCGGTACAGGCCTCTCGCAGCGAATCGACGGTCTTGAGCGCCTCGGGAATGGTGACCGGCTTTCCAGGGATGTTGGGCACCAATTTGGCGATGCGATCGACTTCGGGAAGCGGGATGTCCAACACCCGGCCGACGTCCCGGATCGCGGCGCGCGCGCCCAGGGTCCCGAACGTGATGATCTGCGCCACGCGATCCCGGCCGTACTTGTTGGCCGTATATTCCAGCATTATGCAGCGCAAATCATCCTGAAAATCGAGGTCGATATCCGGCATGGACACGCGTCCCGGATTGAGGAAGCGCTCGAAAATCAGCCCGTGATCGATGGGATCGACGAGGGTGATTCCGAGGCAGTAGGCCACGATCGAACCGGCCGCCGAACCGCGCGCGTTGTACCAGATGCCCTGTTCGCGTGCGTAGCGGCACAAGTCCCAAACGATGAGGAAGTAGGTGTCGAAGCCCATGTTGTGGATAATGGAGAGTTCGTATTCCAACCGCTCTTGATAAACGGAGTCCGAAGCGTGATCGCCATAGCGTTCGCGCAGCCCGGCGTCGCACAACTCCCGGAGATACGACTGCGGTGTATACCCCTCCGGCACTTCGAAATTGGGCAGATGATAACCCTTGAAATCGAGATCCACATTGCAGCGTTCGGCGATGAACAGCGTGTTCTCCAGCGCACCGGGCACTTCGCCGAAGAGCTGCGCCATTTCCTCAGCCGGGCGCAGGTAATACGATGGATCCGTCATGCGCATGCGATCCGGGTCGCTTCGTACGGCTCCCGTCTGGATACAGAGCAGGATGTCCTGCAAGGCGGCGTCTTGCGGATTTACATAATGCACGTCGTTCGTAGCGATGAAGTTCGCTTGATAGCGATTACCGAGATCGATCAACTGCTGGTTAACGGCGGGCAGCTCGGGAATGTCGTGATGCTGCAATTCGAAGAAAAAGCGATCGCGTCCGAACACTTCGTAATACCAATCGAGACGTTCGCGAGCGTGATCCGGACGGCCCTGCAGCAGCGCCCGCGGAATCTCCCCGGACATGCAGCCGGTCGTGCAGATCAACCCCTCGTTGTGTTCGGCGAGAAATTCGCGATCGATGCGAGGCCGGTAGTAGAAGCCATCCAGCTGAGCCGCAGTGGCGATCTTCAGCAGATTCTTGTATCCCGTTTGATTTTCGGCGAGAAGTAGAAGATGAAAGGATCGCCCATCCAGTTTCGGGTCGCGATCTTTCATTCCACGGGCGGCGAGGTACGTCTCCATGCCGATGATCGGCTTGATACCTGCTTTACGCGCCTGTTGATAGAAAGAGACGATCCCAAACATGGCGCCGTGATCCGTGAGGGCGATAGCCGGCATGTCGAGTTCAACCGCGCGTCGCACCAGTTTCGGGATCCGGCTCAGGCCATCCAGCAAGGAATACTCAGAATGTACGTGCAAGTGGACAAATGACATCAGCAACCTGAGTCCTTGAGGATGTGAGGCATTATAGCGCATCCCACAAGTGTCGCGCTAGTTTTCCGCCTCCAATTTGTAAAATTTTAAGGTTCGCCAAGGGTCACGAGTCGCGAAAAGCGAATCGTGGCGGCCGATCGACGGAATGGGCAGGAATCACAAGGGAGCGATTTGCCATCACTCCCTTGCTTTCGTTCCTCGCGAACAGAGCTTTACTTGGAGGGATCCAATGTCGAAGGAGTTCCGTCCGCACGTCTTTTGCTGATTCTCACGGCCTTACTGTTCCTTGACTTGCTCGGATTCGTCCGGAGTCTCTTTAGACGAGGGTTCCGCTTCTGTGACCAAACCGGGAGGGCTGAATTCGGGCTCGACGTAAGGGTAGGTTCGTGTACCGAATCGAGTCAGCAAGACCGCGCCAAGACCGAAAGCTCCAACCAGCAGGGAGAAGAGAAAACCAAAACACGGGATGAACACGACCCCACCGACGACCAGGCTGAGTACGAGCGTGCCCAACCCCGCGGACAATACCGGCTGGAAATCCTGATTCAGAGCCTTTTCGAGTCGGTTCCCCACTTCATAGCCGAGTACGACGATGCCGAAGACCCAAGCCATACCAAATACCAGGAACCCGAAGAGTGAGACCGGGATCAAGCAGACCGTGATGATGAGAAGGGTCAAAATGGGCATGACCACGAAAAGGGTCAGTAAACCCAATCCTCCGGCTGCGATGGGCTTGGTAACCACGACTTCGGCCGCCGTTCGAGTGGGTTTCGGCCAGAATAAAACCACCATCACCGCGATTGCCGTCATCAGGAAACTCATGAAAAGGTACGAGATCACCCGCGCCTCGATACTCATCCCGACGCCTGGCAAGGGGGGTACGGAGAGACGATCGAAATTGAACTCGAACTTCTCAAAATCGTAGGGGATCGCGAAATCCGTGCCGCTGATGATTTCACCCTGGATCTGTGCCGCCTCCGCGTTCAGATTCCCCCCCAGCGTGGCCACATCGCCTTTGATCGATGCAGCAGGACCGAGGTTGGTATTCCCTCCGACGATGATCACATCGCCATCGATCTGGCCGTAAACCTC
Source organism: Anaerolineales bacterium (assembly GCA_034430695.1). Classification (GTDB taxonomy): domain Bacteria; phylum Chloroflexota; class Anaerolineae; order Anaerolineales; family E44-bin32; genus WVZH01. Next base: position 17,192 of record DAOUEE010000128.1, read on the forward strand.
AAGATTGCCGCCCAGAACGAGAACTGCGCCCGTGACGCGCGATTCTTCCTCCAGGTACGCCGCCCCACCGATGACAGCCAGGTCTCCATCGAGAATTTCTCCGCTTTCGAGGCGATAGGTGCCGCCAAGAACGACGCGGCCATCCGAGGACTCACTGGCAAATGCGGGCGTGGGAATGGCAAGTGAGAGCAGGACGATCAAACCCACAACTGCAGATAAACGTTTCATCTTATAACCTCCTACGAAACGGCAAAATGCCGAGACGATACATCGATGTAAACCACAAGGTAAACATCGTGAACAATACGAAAGGTATGACTATACGATACCCCAGCGGAATGCTGGTGATCGTGCTTTCTAAGATCGTGCCCAGAATTTCCCGAGCCAGGTTCAGATGGACGAGCATAGCGGAAATGTTCTCGAACCAGGCGATGAATTGAGGCGCCACCAGTTGAAGCAGCGGCAGGAGCCGGGCGCCTAGAACCAGCAGCAGCACAAACAACCCTGCCGTGAGCGTTGCCACGGAGGATGTGGTCGCCCTCTGGCGTTCGATCCGTCGCTGTCGTGCCAGGCGTGCGCGCCAGCGCTGCGTGAATCCCGCGCGAGGTGACAACGTTGCCGCATCGTGAAATCGATTTTCCACGGCACGCAGCGCTTCCGCATACGCAGCACACCGCTCACAAGAGGCCAGATGATCTTGCAGCGATCGCGCCTCACTCCCAGAGAGTGCATCCTGCTCGAACAACCATTTCTCAAAGGGCTGATGCTTCATCATGTCTACCTCGCGTCGTCAAAAGACTGGTTTCCTGTTCCATCCATTGTTGCGCCACCTCACGCCGAGCCCGGTGCAACCGGCTTTTCACGGCCGAAACGGTGAGGGAAAGCGTTTGCGATATCTCCTCGTACGACATCTCATACCAATAACGCAAAACGATCGCGGCACGGTCCTTATCTGCCAATTGATACAGCACGTTACGGACCGATTCCTCGATCTCGGAACGGGCGATCATGGCTTCCGGACCTGGTTTGCTGTCGGGCTTTTCCTGACTCGGAAGCAGGTCCTCCAAAGACAGGGCCAGAATGCGCTTCTTTCGCAGACGATCGATGCAATGATGCGAAGCGATGGAAAGCAGCCATGTGGTGAACGACCGATTCGGATCGTAGCTGCCGAGTCCCTGATAGGCCTTGAGGAAGGATTCCTGTGCCGCGTCTTCCGCCTCCGGCCCGTCACCCAACATACGATAGCAAAGGTTGTAGACGGGCGACTGGTACGCTTCGACCAAACGAGCGAATGCATCATCATCGCCTTGCACGGCGAAGCCTATCCATTCCTGTTCCTGTGTCCGATCAGGCATACCCGTCTCTTTGTCCGCGAACGTTTCTACTTCCTATACGTAGAGATTGTCCTCAGGTTGCAAGTATTTTACAAGGATATGAAATAACGAAGCGAGCAGGAGCGTCGTCCGCAATGACTGGATGAGGTGCAACTCAACGCTTAGACTGCGACCCTGAATTGCGTTTCGTACAATTGGGCATAAATCCCACCCATGGACAGTAATTCAGCGTGACGGCCCTGCTCGATCAATCGGCCTTCATCGAGCACCAGAATCTGATCCGCACCGATGACCGTGCTCAGCCGGTGGGCGATCACGAAGGACGTTCTGCCCTGCATCACGACTTCCATCGCTTGTTGGATAAGCGCTTCGGATTGAGAATCGAGATGGCTGGTGGCCTCGTCCAGGATCAACACCTTCGGGTCTTTCAATAAAACGCGGGCGATAGCCACACGCTGTTTCTCGCCGCCAGAAAGGCGATAGCCGCGTTCGCCAACGACCGTATCGTAGCCGCGCGGCAGGGAATGGATGAATTCGTGGATGTTCGCTGCGCGGCAAGCGCGCTCGAGTTCTGCTTGCGTCGCATCGGGTTTGGCGTAGCGAAGGTTTTCCGCCAGTGTCGTGTGGAACAGAAAGGTCTCTTGCGTGACCATGCCCACATTTTCGGCCAGCGAATCTATGGCCAGATCGCGAATATCATGGCCGTCGAGCAGTACGCGGCCCTGCGTGGGATCATACAGCCTGGGAATCAGGTACGTGATCGTCGTTTTCCCAGCCCCGCTCGGCCCGACCAGCGCCGCGATCTCTCCTGAATTGACTTCAAAACTGACCTCTCGAAGTGCGTAGCGAATTTCGTCTTCGCTTTCAGGCGCCGTTCCTTCGCCTTCCCCGGCCGGCCTCTCCGGTATCATGTACGTGGCATGGCGTCCCCATCGAAAGCGACGTATTTCCTCCAGGCCGACGATCGCTTCGTGGGGTCCTCGATAGCTGAAGGACACGTCATCAAAGCGAAGCTGGCCTTGTGCATTTTTAAGGTAAATTGCATCCGGACGATCCTTGATCTCGATGGGCAAATCCATTACTTCAAAGACCCGCTCGAAACTGACCATCGAAGTGGCGAACTCAACCCGCGCGTTGGTCATTGCCATGAGCGGGCCATACAGGTCGCTGAGATATGCAGTGAAGGCGACGATGGTGCCGATGGTGAAAGCGCCGCGCAGCACCAAATTTCCTCCCATCCAGAAGACCAAAGCCGTGCCGATGGCGCCGGATAAACTCAAGGCGAGGTTGAACCAGCGGCCGACCACAGCCTGGCGCACACCGATATCGCGCACACCGGCTGCTCGTTCTTCGAATCGAGCAATCTCGGATTTATGGCGCCCGAAAATCTTGATCAACAGCGCGCCGCTGATGTTGAGCGTCTCGTTCATCAGGGCATTCATGCGTGCGTTGAGATCCATCGATTCTCTTGCGATCCTGCGCAGCACCTTACCAACCCGGCGCGCGGGCAGGACAAACAGCGGCAGGATGGCGATTCCGATCAACGTCAAGCGCCACTCGAGAGATAACATTAAGACCAGCGTCGCGATCAAAGAGAAGATGTTGCTGACAATCGTAACCAGAGTCCCGGTAATGGCTCTCTGTGCGCCGATCACATCGTTGTTCAAGCGGGACATCATTTCACCCACCTGTGTATTCGTATAGAACCGCAGACTCATGCTTTGCAAATGTGCATAGACGGAGCGACGCAGATCGAAGATGATACCCTCACCGATGCGTGCACTGGTGTAGCGTTGGATCACTCCGAGCAGTCCGTTTGCCAGGGGTACTGCAACCATACCCAACGCCAGCAGATTGAGCCGTGCGAGATCCTTTTGTGGAATGGCGTGATCGATCAAATCCCGAATGAGCAGCGGCGGGAGCAGCGCGAGCAACGAGATTACCAGCATCGTGACTAATAAGACAACGACACCCTTCCAGTATGGGAAAGCATAATCGGCCACTCGGTGCAATAGCGCGCGGCTTACTTCCGGTCGATCCTGGTCCTCATCGTAGCGGATGTACGACCACCAACCCCCACTATGCATACCCATCGATACTCACCTCTGAGAGCACTGGATTTTCAATCAGGAACATTATATCGCGCCGAAGCGGCCCGCTTACAAGGGCGAGAGAAAGCCAGGTTTCTTGGGGATGATTGGGATATCGACAAAGTCGGAGAATCTACGGCTGCTGCCAAGCCGCGGAGGACGATCACGGAGAGTGCAGGGAAAGCCGCACTAATCTACGAGGCTGTCTGCGGCATAGTCGCTTCCAAGATCGTCGGTGGCCAGGTTGGAAAGAACGGGCAAATCTTCCATGAAGAGGATATTCTCGAACGCATAGGTTACCTCGGCGCGAATTGCTGGAGATGCGACGCTGGGAACCATGCACTGCGCAGAATAGAAAACGTGATTGTGGACAGAGATCAACTCTGTTTTCCGGATTTCGACTTCCAGCCACACATTTTTTCGCACGTCGTTGGTATAGAAGGCGTAATTCTCCGGAAAGCACTGATCCATCATCCCGTTCCCCAGTCCGAAGTAGATAGCGGTATTTTCGATCTGGAGAACGCCCTGCGGTACGTGCGCGCCGTGACCGATGACGAGATCCGCACCGTATTGAACGGCTGCGAGCGCGAACTGCACTTGATTGTTTGTTACCGCTCGCTCGAATTCCTTTCCACTATGAAACGTGACGATGAGGAAATCGACCTCCGGCCTCAGTTTCTCCATGTCCTCTTTGAGGATGTCCGCGTCCATCGGCACGACTCCCGAATGATCTGTATCGGCGACCCATGCATCGATGATCACATTGGTATCGGCGTATGCCAGAATCCCGATCACCGTTCCGTCGATCTCGAGGACGTATGGCGCCCGCGCCGTCGAGAGATCTTCCCCGGCGCCGAGAACACCGATTCCGGCATCCGAGAGCGTCTTGATTCCGTGGCGCATGCACGCTTCGCCCAGATTCATCGTATGGTTGTTGGCTTGATTGATTACCAACGCCGTCTCCCCGAGTCCGGTTTGCAAATCGATCAGGGAATCAGGGGTTACCCAAAGGATGTTGCTCCCGCGAGGCTCCAGGTTTATGCCGGCTTCATCAGGGTCACACAGCCCGCCCTCTGCGTTGAAGAGCACGAGGTCAACGTCCTGCATTATCGGCAGCAGGTTTACGAAGGAATCGACCAGGGGAACATGCCAATCCGGATTGTCCGCCCAACGTCCTTCGTTTACGTCGCCGCCAAAGAGCAATCGCACGGAATCCTGAGCGGAGCGTGCGGCCTTCTGCTCCGGTTCAGAAACGATGGAAGACAGCTTTCCCGTAGGCGGTGCCGGCGTAGGACTGGCGATAAGCTCGACTTCCTGGAGCGTATCGGAGGGACGTAGTTGGGTTTCTGGCAGAACGACTTCTTCAACAGGTTCAAGATCCACGGGATTGAGCATGGGAAATAACGACATCACCAGGACGAACGAAACCATGAGGCTCAAACCGAAGCCCATGGCCAAGTAGAGATTGTTCTGCGGCCTGATGAGACCATTCTCCACGTTATCAACCTATCGAGTCAGCGATGTTGCCGATCGAGGTGGCCTGCCGGCGCAGGCAGGACAGGATCGTATACGGCGCTGTAAGCGCTTGGACACTTATTGAACCACTGCTTTAGCCGTTTTTCATAGGGGAAATATCTCCCAATCCATGAAAAGCAATTTATGTCGAGTAAGAAAAAATGAAACCCCTGATCACCTATGCCTGCCGCTCCGATCAGACCACTTGAGTGAATCGTGCAACAGCGTTCCCTCCTCCGCAACCGGAACCTGGTCGTCAAGCAAGGTCTTCATGCCTCGAATCGAAGTGTTATACTGCGCAATGTAAGAGTGCAAGTCTCGCCTGACAACCAATCGATTACGCGACCCAAAGAAACTCGCATAAACGGTCTGCCACTACGGGGATCAAGGGTGCAATACTCGATAAATAAGCAAAGATGTATTTCATCTAACGGGCAAGATGGGGACCTCAAACTCTGGGAGCTCCAGGCGGCAGATAAAGCAGGCGCGTACGCACTTGTTATCCGACTGAAGCGGCGCTGCGATCTGCCCATCGGACGGTTGGGGATTCACCCATTTATCCCAGGGTATTACATCTATCTCGGCAGCGCGCTCGGTCCTGGAGGTGTGCGGGCAAGAGTCCGGCGTCATCTGCGCCACAATGAGATGAAACTCGCTCATTGGCACGTGGACCGTCTTCTGGCTGCGGGCGAGATGGTCGAAGTGTGGTGGAAATTCGGGATGGAACGCGTGGAGTGCCTGTGGTCTGCCGGGTTGCGCAAGATCGGCAGCGTTTACGTTCCGGGCTTTGGCGCCTCGGACTGTCGCTGCCCCGGCCATCTCGTACGCTTCGAAGATCGAAACGGCGTGTCGAGCGCCTACCAGCTTCTTGGAGTCGATCTTCATCGCCATGAGATGGTCCAAGCTCGTCCGCTCGCTCCACCCAGATAGGAGGGAAATTCCATGGATCGAGAAATTCTCATCTCAGCGGCGGACGTTGTCGCGTTCGCACGCCTGTTTGAAAACGAGACCGCCAGAGCCATCTGGGAAGCGCTTCCGCTGAACGGAACAGCCCACCGCTGGGGCGAAGAAATTTACTTCGACATTCCGGTTGTAATTCCAGAGTCGGAGGATGCCCGCCAAGAAATGCAGATTGGGGAACTGGCGTACTGGCCGGCCGGGAACGCGTTCTGCATCTTCTTCGGCCGCACACCGATCAGTGAGGCTCAAACGCCAAAAGCATACTCCAACGTCAACCCATTTGGGATCATCGAACAGAACGCGGGCGTCTTTACCGCGATCAACGACGGTACACAAATTACGATATCCAAGAGGTGCGATGCTCCGTGAATCGAGCAGATACGCGCTGGAGCATCAGCGCTGAGACGAACTCAATAAGCGTACAGGTTGCCGTACGGCCGTGACGAAAACGGAATGAGTTTGGTGTAACGATCCTTGAGCAGGGCGTTCACCTTCAAGCGCACGTCGGCACAGTACTCGCGTAGATGCTCCTCGACCGCAGCCATGTCCTCATCCGTCGGTTCACGGATGCCGACTTCCTTCCCGACCTGGTACTCCTGCACTCCCCCACGAATATAGATCGTCCCGCCGTGCATTCCGGTGCCGACGTAATTTCCCACGCACGAGCGCCCGTTCAACTGGTCGATGCCCAAAACGATAATGAGGCCGCCCGCCATGTACTCCCCTAGAAAGTCGCCCGCCCCGCCGCCGATAATGATTACCGGTTGTTTATCTTCGTAGGATTTCATGTGGATTCCCACGCGGTAACCCACGTTTCCTCGCACGAAGAGTTTTCCGCCTCGCATGGCGTATCCCAGGATGTCGCCTGCATCTCCCCTGACGACCACCTTGCCGGCGTTCATCGTGTTGCCCACGCCATCTTGTGCGTTGTCGCTCACTTCGATCGTCGGTCCATCCATGAACGAAGCCAGGGCGTTGCCCGGCACGCCGTTTACCTCGAGGTGCACCTGCGTTTTCAACCCCCCTCCGATGTAGCGTTGACCGTTCACGCCATCCAGACGAATGTCCTGCTCTCCTGCTGCTACAGCCTGGCGAATCCTTCGGTTGAGTTCTTGATAATGAACGCCTCTGGCGTTGATTTTCATAGGTACACCCCTTCGCCCTCCACAAGATGCTTGCGATATTCCTTGGGCAGGGAAATCAACCCAAAATCCTCGCTCAAGAGCACGTCGCGGAAGCTGCTCACGTCCATCTGATCGCGAATCAACCCCGTATAGATGCCCGCCCGGTCGATATCACGTACCAGGATCGCGCCCACGATGACTCCGTCCCGAAGCACGACTTTCTTATACGCATCCCGCTTTCGATCGAAGTGCTTGAGCACTTCAAGACCGTTCTCTTCGGCTTCCAGTATGCCGACGGATATCGTGGGGACGTCGAAAAGTTGGATGGAATTCATGGCGAAACTGCCCGGGTACGCTTTACAGCCGCCCGCCATGTTGCACCCCGCAACCCAACCCTGTTTGTATGCATTCGGCCAGATGGCAATCGGACGCATCTTGTTGAGCAGTATGTCGCGTACCTCGACGACATCTCCGGCAGCATAGATGTTCTCGACGGCCGTCTGCATATGCTCGTCGACCAGAATACCTTTGGCGGTCTGGATCGGCGTATTTTCTACCAGGGAAATGTTGGGCCGGACGCCGATACCAAATACCACCATTTGACACTCGATGCGGCGGTGGTCTTTAAGCACGACACCGCCGATGCGATTCTTGTACTGCAAGATTCGCTCGACGGTGTTTCCGGTCACCAGCGCAATTCCCTTTTGCGCCAGCCGCCGCTGGACGATTTCGGAGGCCTTCTGGTCGAAATTTGCGCTCATGATTCGATCCATGAGTTCGATGACGGTCACCTCGAGTCCGAGTTCGTCGAACGCTTCGGCCGCCTTGAGCCCGATCAAACCACCGCCGATCACAACCACCCGCGAAACGGAATACGTCTCGAGATATTCTTGAACTGCCCTGGCGTCGTCCCATCCCATGAGGGTGAAGACCCCATTCAGTTGGGAACCATCTACCTGCGGCATGATCGCAGATCCGCCCGTGGCGATGAGCAGCTTTTCGAAATCCAGCTTCGAACCGTCATCCAACACGAGACGCTGCTCCGGGACATCCAGCTCGCACACTTCTCTGCCCAGGATCGTGCGGACTCCTTTCCGTTCGTAGAAATCTTCATCTCGATAATACATGCGAGATTCGTCGACGTGGCCGGCGAGCAGGTAGGTGATCAAGGGCCGGGAGTAGGCTCGATATTTTTCACGGGAGACGATCACGATTTCGCCCGTGTCGTCTTGCGAGCGGATCGCCTCCACGGCGCCGATTGCCGCGGCAGAATTGCCGATGATCGTGTAACTCATGCGACGGCCCTTTCTTCGAAGGTGATCGCCTCATTGGGGCAGTTCCGAACGCAGACCGGGATTTCCTCCCCCAAACACAGGTCGCATTTCGAAGCCACCTTCTTCACTTCCAGATCCCGCTTGATCACCCCAAAGGGGCACACCATGATGCACATCCAGCAGCCCACGCATTTATCTTCATCGCACAGAACGGCATTCGTCTCTTCATCCCGCTGCATGGCGCCAGTGATACACGCCTCCACGCAAGGCGCTTCTTCACAGTGGCGGCACTGCAGCGCAAACGACAGATATCCTCGTTCTTCCACCACCAGCATGGCCATGGCGCGCGGGAATTCTTCCTTGAAGGCTTTCACGATTTTCTTCGACTCCGAATGGCGCACGAGGCAGTGAATTTCGCACAACCGGCACCCGATGCAGTACTCCTCGTGAATGTAGATTCGCTTCATAATGCGTCTCCCGAATGGCTCCGCCTACCACGCTTCTCCGGCCGCTTTGATACCCAGGATATCGAGCTCGCTCTGGGTCATTCCGACGCCGCGCAAGTGCTCCCGATTGCCGCGCAGGCTCTCGATGGCATTGATCCCCATGCCGCCCAGCATTTCTTTGATCTCCAACGACCAACCCCGCAGCAGATTGACCAGACGCCGCTGGGCGATGTTGGGATTGAGGCGTTTGGTGAGATACGGATCCTGGGTGGCAATGCCCCAATTGCACTTGCCCGTGTAGCATTTCTGGCACAGGTGGCAACCCATGGCCACGAGAGCCGAGGTGGCGATGTAAACCGCATCGGCGCCGAGCGCGATCGCCTTGACGATGTCGGCGCTGTTGCGGAAGCCACCACCAGCGATGATCGAAGCTCGATGGCGGATCCCCTCTTCCCGCAGCCGCTGGTCGACCGCCGCGATGGCCAGCTCGATGGGGAGCCCCACGTGGTCGCGGATCATGGTCGGTGCTGCGCCGGTACCACCGCGCAGGCCGTCGATGGCCACGATGTCCGCGCCGGCCCGGATAATTCCGCTGGCGATCGGCGCCACGTTGTGAACCGCAGCGATTTTCACGCTCACCGGCTTGCGATAGCCGGTGGCTTCTTTCAAGGCGAATATCAATTGGCGCAGGTCTTCGATGGAGTAAATGTCGTGATGCGGCGCCGGTGAAAGGGCATCCGTCCCGGCCGGGATCATGCGCGTCTTGGAGATTTCCTCGCTCACTTTCTCGCCGGGCAGATGGCCGCCGATGCCCGGCTTCGCGCCCTGGCCGATCTTGATTTCGATCGCCGCAGCCACATCCAGATATTCCGCGTGAACGCCGAATCGCCCGGAGGCGACCTGTGCGATCGTGTTTCCGCCGAAGCGATAGAAGTCCTTATGCAGCCCGCCTTCACCGGTGTTGTAGAAGGTGCCCGCTTTCTGCGCCGCCGTCGCCAGCGCCAGACAGGCGTTGTAGCTGATCGAGCCGTACGACATGGCGGAGAACAGAATGGGCGTTTCGAGCATCAGCTGCGGGCTTAATTGGGTCGTCAGGTCGTAGCCCTCGTTCGTGCGTGCGAGCGTGACGCGCTCGGGTTTGCTTCCCAGGAAGGTGCGCAGTTCCATGGGCTCCCGCAGAGGATCGATGGAGGGATTGGTGACTTGCGAGGCGTTGAGCAGCATGCGGTCGAAATACGACGGCAGCGGCCGGTCACAACCCATTCCGGTCAGAAGGACGCCGCCCGATTCTGCCTGCTTGTATATGTTCTTGATCGTTTGGGCCGTCCAATTGGCGTTGGATTTGTAATGATTCGGGTTCTGCATGATCGTGATTGCATTCGTCGGGCACAGCGTGGCGCAGCGGTGACAACCGACGCAGTAGCGTTCGTCGCTGATCACACAATCGTCGTCCACATCGTAGACGTGACAGTCGTTCGCACATTGACGCACACAGACCTGGCAGGCGATGCAGCGGTCCATGTCACGCGCTATTCGAAATTCGGATGGATAAAGGGATAATGTCACCGTTTCAGGCCTTCTCTTCTTTACCTAATTCGACAACTGCATCTGGAACAATTCCAGGCGCCGCATCGAAGCCGGGGTTTCCACCTGCGGTGATTTCAACAAACCGATTACCGGTTCGCCCGCTCTCGGCATCCAGATCTGCGCCGGTTTTGGACAGATTTCACGAATGGCGGAATCCTCACTGGCGATGTAGAGCATGTCGCCGTCGCGTGCCGCAATCAGCGGCCTCAGCTTCATGCGATCGCTCAACCCTACGATGCCGTTCGCATGACCGATAACCACGGCAAAGGGACCGTTGACGAGTGCGCTTGCGTACACCGTCCGGAGCGTGCGGAACATTTCGCGCTGCTTTTCATCCATGCGCTCGATTTCATCCCAAAAATGCGCACAAACGATCTTCGCGGCGATCTCGATCGGTAAGCGATGTCTGCGGATGAGCAAATCGAACATGTATGCGAGGACTTCCGTATCCGTGAAACAGGTGCATTGATAGCCGAAATGTTCCAGATAGCGTTTGTTGATGCCGTAGGATGAAATTTCGCCGTTGTGGATCACGCTCCAATCGAGCAAACTGAAGGGATGCGCGCCGCCCCACCAGCCCTGACTGTTGGTGGGAAACCTGCCGTGACCCGTCCAAATATAGGCCTGATACTCATCCAGGCGATAATATGCCCCGATGTCTTCGGGGTAGCCTACGCCTTTGAAGACCCCCATGTTCTTGCCGCACGAAGCGACGAAGGCGCCCTCGATCTTGGCGTTGATTTCCATCACCATCTGCACGATAGCATCTTCTTCATCGCCGTCCTGGGCTGACTCCGGTTTCAACCTCAAAAAATAACGCCAGAGAATGGGAGGATCCGACACGAGTTCATTCCGCCGCGTGGGAATAGGTTCGTCCATTTCGATGGAACATCTCGACTTGAGATACGCCTCCGTCTCCGTCTTCGCCTTCGGATGGTCGAGCAGCATGTGAAAGGCATAGAAGTCGGCGCGTTCCGGGTAGATACCATAAGCGGCAAAACCACCGCCCAGGCCGTTTCCGCGTTCGTGCATGGAAGCCATGGCAGTGATCACGCGATCGCCGGGAATGACTTTTCCGTTCTCACTCATGAAGCCCACGATTCCGCACCCGCTCATATCTTTTTCGTACAATTGACCCATTACCGTCTCCCACGATGCCAGGTGATATTAAAAAAGACACCCCGGCGATCCTTCTTGCCGTTGGGCGTCCTTGCCGAACTCAACGTCTTCGTCGAAGAAAGCCGAAGTCCCCTTGCTCGTGACCTCGGCCAAACACGTCATCGTGTTAGCCGTATGATAAATGAAAAAATCGGCTTGTCAAGTGATTCCGGGGAAAGCGGGCTAAGATTTCAATTCGTTCGCCAAAATAATCGCTTCGGCGATCTCGCGCATCGAACGGCGGGAATTCATGCTTTTCTTACGCATCATTTGAAATGCATCTTCTTCCTGCAGGCCCAAATCCTTCATCAGCATCCCCTTTGCCCGTTCGATCAATTTGCGCGATTCCAGTTCCTCCTGGATGACTTTCGAACGCACCATTAATTCCGTATTTTCGATACAGATTGCAGCCTGGTTGGCCACGGTGGTCAACAAATCCAGTTCGGTGTCCGAGAAGTCGTGCGCGTAGGAAGTGTAGCAGTTGATCACACCGATGACTCTGTCGCGGACTTTCATGGGCACGCTGAGCATCGAGCGCAAGCCCATTTTCTTTGCCAGATCTTTTTCCTTGTAGCGCGGCTCTTTCAAGACGTCCGGAATGATCGCCGGTTCATCGCGCTGCGCCACGAAGCCGACGACGCCTTCGCCCAGACCGAGACTCCGTTCCTTCAGGTAATCCTTGTTCATCGTCTGCGCCGCCCGCACCCGCAGACACTTTTCGTCCCCTTCGATCAACCAGAGCGAACACACCTTGGAGTTCATCGCCTGCGCAGTCACTGTCACGATGAGGCGCAAGACGTCCTCGATGTAGCGGTCGGAAGAGATGGCGGCGCTGATTTCTTTCAACGCCTGAATTTGCTCCGCATACGAAATGTCGTGCTCTTCAGACAAACAAGTCTCCTTCTCGTTGATATTGGTTAGTATTTACTGGATTATGACGGAGATGTCAACTTGGTGGAGTGCAGATGCGGACAGGAAAGCAGCGATGCTGCAGGGGGAGCACATACGCTTTAGTGCAGTACCTTCAGCATATACGTTCCCACCAACTCATAACCCAGCTTCTGATAATAACCACGCGTTCCCAACGCCGAAATTACCGCCAGATTTCCGTAGCCCGACGCACGGGCAGTCGTTTCCGCACGCTGCATCAGGTCCGTTCCCAGACCGGCATGTTGGGCGGCGCCGTCCGCATTTTCGCCGACTTCGAGGGATTGCCCGTAAATATGCAGTTCACGCACGAGCGCACTGTGGGCCAATTCGGCCAATCCGCTCTCCGGTGATGCAGGACCGGGCAGCGAAAGTCGCACATAGCCCGCCAGGCGATCCTGCGAAGTTACGATGGAAAGGAAATGCTCCTCCGCGCCGCCGGCCTGATAGACCTCGTCCTGAATCTCGACCCGCTCCGCATCGATCGGACGTCCGCGCACTTCACGGCAGCGGATGCATGCGCAGCGTTCGCCGCGCCGTTTCAACTCCCGCTGCACGTCCTGCCGCAGACTCGTACGTTTGTTGCCCGCAACGACGTTGTCGGAAGGGATGTCGCGTACGATGCGATTGACCCGGCAGTAGCGCGGGATCAGCGGTTTGATGTCGGCGATCAAATCCACGAGCTCTTTCGTGGTGTACGGGATGTACTCGCCCCGTTCCCAACAGGCATACAATTCGGTGTCCTCGAGCAATTGGCAGGGATAGATTTTTATTTCATCCGGGCGCAATCCGGGATCGTCCCAGAGACGAGCGAAATCCTCGCCATCCGATTCGAGCGTCGCCCCGAGCAGATTGGGCATCCAATGCAGCACCGTTTTAAAACCCGCCGCTCGCAGCAAACGCATCGCCTTACGGGTCGCTTCGACGGTATGTCCACGTTTGTTGAGCGCCAGGATGCGGTCGTCCTGGCTCTGGCTGCCCATCTGCACCTTGGTCACGCCCAGCGAGCGCAAGCGGGCGATTTCCTCGCGGTCGATCGAATCGGGGCGCGTTTCGACGACCAGACCGACGTTGCGGTGGGCAGCCACGGCGTTGGCGCTCTGGGCCTCCGCCAGCGAGGCGGATTCGAAACCGTTCATCACGTCCAGGCAGCGTTTCAGGAACCATTCCTGGTAATCCGCCCGGTACGCGCTCCACGTACCGCCCAGGATGAGCAGCTCGATCTTGTCCGTGGGATGGCCGATGGCTTCCAGCGCCTCGATACGCGCCCGGGTTTGATCGTAAGGATCGAAGGCATGATGCACGGCGCGCATGGCGCCGGGTTCGTCCGGCAGGTAGGACTTGGGCACGCGGCTGTCCGTCGGGCAGAAGATACATTCACCGGGACAGGGATACGGCTTGGTCATCACGGTGACCGTCGTGACGCCGGAAAGCGTACGCCCCGGCTTCATGCGAATGCGGGACAACAAGGACGGTTCTTCCTCGATCTCCCCCTGCTCGACGAGCCGGCGGTAGACCTGCACGACGATCGGCTTTCCCACGTAACCGCCCGAAGGCAGCGGATTTCCCCGGATCGCCTCCAGTATGGCACGCCCTTCGATGACTTCGTCCAGGATCTTGCGAGCCTGTCGAAGCTGCTCGCGAGAATATTCGCGAGCCTCAAGCCAAGCCTGATCGCCTTCCATCGCGTATAATCCCAGTATGCGAGACGAGATAATCGACCATTTGATACGTCTCAACCGAGGATTCTACCAGACCTTCGCCGCCTCCTTCGCCGAGACTCGCGCGCGGTTACAGCCCGGGGTGCTGCGAATCCTGGACGACGTCAACGCCGGCGATTCCATCCTCGACCTGGGATGCGGCAACGGTGAATTGGCACGCACGCTTGCCCGCCGCGGTCACCGGGGCGTTTACTATGGGCTCGACAGCAGCCAGGCGCTGCTCGAAATCGCCCGTACGGATCGTTCGCATTCCAGGGCACATTTCATCGACGCCGATCTTACCGAATCCGGATGGTCCAGAGACCTGCCTTCACCCTTCGATCGGGTTTTTGCCTTTGCCGTGCTGCATCACATCCCCGGCGACGCCTTGCGAAAGCGGATTCTGAGTGATGTGCACGACCTGCTGACAAGTGACGGCAAAATGATCATGTCCAACTGGAATTTTCCCGAGAGCCAACGCCTGCGAAAACGCGTGCTCCCGTGGTCGACGATCGGGATCGCAAAAGCTGACGTGGACCCAGGAGATGCATTGCTGGATTGGAAGCGCGGCGGGCACGGACTGCGCTACGTGCATCACTTCAGCGAAGAGGAATTGAGCCGATTGGCACAGACGGCGGGATTTCGGATTCTGGACACGTTCTACAGCGACGGCGAAGGCGGCCGGCTGGGGCTTTATCAGGTGTGGAAAAAGTAGTAAAAACGCATCAACCGATGACGATTGAAGGCTTAAAACGACAGTTCTTTGACACCCCCACAGGCGCATGATACAATGCGGGCGCTCGGGATGGGAGACCCTTAAAACCCGGAGGGATGGCCGAGTGGACGAAGGCGGCGGTCTTGAAAACCGCTGTGGGGCAACCCACCGGGGGTTCGAATCCCTCTCCCTCCGCCTTAACAATCGGGGAGGTGCCGGAGTGGTTGAACGGGGGCGCCTGCTAAGCGCTTGTAGGGGTTAAAGCCTCTACCGTGGGTTCGAATCCCACCCTCCCCGCCATCGGGTATAATAGAGCCGATAACATGCGCCCGTAGCTCAGTGGATTGGTGTAATTGAGCGCAATGGAAGCTTATAGTCAACTGCCACTTCCAGGAGGGATTCAAGGGATTCGAAAATGAAAAGGCAGACAATTACGAATAAGCCGATTACGCAAACGATCCCCTTATTCATTCAGCACAGTAAAATAATTTCAATCCACGAATTATTTTGAATACAATTTGAATCCAAATCATTAAAACGCGCCATCCACTTCCAACCATGTCGTCTGCTAAAAAAGAGACGGAATAGAATCCGTAAACATGGGTATCAACGATGCATGTACTGCTCGGCTTGATACATGCCCCCTTACTAATTCTAGGATTCACATCAACCTTAAGTGACAGATCAATATCTATGCTTCGATGGAATACGAAATGATGGGAATATTTTCCGGCCCGGATTTCCACCACCAAATCGATATAGAAAAAACTATAGGCGGCGTATCACTAAAGGTGAAGTCAAATCGATTGCTTGTGATCTCCAACTCTCTGATGTATAAATCCTCAAGCCTGAACCCACCTAATTCATTTCTGGCATGTTGATTT
>DAOUEE010000129.1:0-15377 GCA_034430695.1 Anaerolineales bacterium
CATCGTCATCTGGCAGGCGATCAGACGTACGTTCATCTCGAGCGCCGCATCGAGCAGCTCGCTCAGCTTGCTCACGTCAGCATTCTTCATCATGTTGTTCATCATCGCCGTAGCCATGGCGGTCATGCCGGGCAACATTCCGACGATGTTCGGCACCGGCATCGGCATCGCCGGGTTGGCGATCGGAGCCACCTGCAGGTGATCGACATGACCCTTCTTCAGTATTTCCAGTCCGTAGAAGGTGAAGAATATCGCAACTTCCATTTCGAGCGCCGCGGCGGTCGTCGCCAGGATCAGCGGCGGGTAAGCCGCATCGAGTGTGCCGTGTGCTGCGATGATCGCCATGCGACTTGCACTTTCGTTAGACATACCTTCCTCCTGTGTATCGACCAACGATCGATACGCCAACTCGTTGGCCGCTTCGGATTCTTCAATCCGTGGGTGTACATTAAAATTTACTTCCACCCGAATTGCTTTACGCTTTCTTCTTGATGTAGAAGATGAATTTGTCCGCCTGCTGCTCGTGGTCGAGCAGCGCATGCCCTGTCTTCGACGTCCAGGCATTCATATCCGGTACTGATCCGGGATCGGTCGAAATGACCTTGAGCACCTTTCCAGCGCTCAATCCGTCGATCGCCTTTTTGGTTTTCAAGATCGGCATCGGGCAAGATAATCCACTGCAGTCCAGTTCCTGATCGAATTTTTCACTCATGTTTCGCTCCTTGGGTAATTTGCCTATCCGGTCTCATCTCGCGCGGCGGGTATTGCATGCACGGTGCTGCCGAGCGAGAGAATTACACGACTATTTGTGTCTTAATACGCCTATTTAAAGAACAAGGAGATCGCATGTCTGCGATCTCCCAGAATTTCAGCTTCTGCATCTCCCGGTGTTGTATGTGCTCTCGGAAAAACACACCTTGATATTTGTGTACCTGTATTCATATGCGTAGATACCATCCTAATGCTGGGGAATTAGCTTCCCGATCAAAATAACATGCAACCGCCGCTGAAATCCTTATCCGAACCACAAATCCAGCTTAAGCGAAGTTTAAAATATGATCTCACCTCCCTCGAATGCAGCCTTTCATGCGGCGCGCCGACGGCGAACGACCGTTCGCGCCGTTCCAGTTCGAACTGACCGAAAAGCCAACCACCTGCCCCAGCCAAACTCCAACCGGCTGGCGTGTGTTTCGTTCCAGGGAATCGTGGCTGCCAGGAATCGCAGCCGGCACTGATTTATTGGGCGGCGGGTTTAACAATCCGATTGTGGAGACCGTTGAGTTTCACTGGCAGAGTTGCCGCAGAAAATCTCCGTCCTCGCGGCACATCGGATTCGATTTCCGCCGCCTGCTCTGATCGAGATCGCCGCTCGTGCAACGAAGCATCACCCGCTGTACGACGATCATCGGTTTTCTCCAAGGCGACTGAGCCATATCCGGCAAGAGAATGCCAATCCCCCATTCGTCGGTCAAATAATAAATCATCGCCTCTGAGATTTCGAAAAGACCGATTGCGCTGGACTCTAAATTCCGATAAATCCTACCCTTTTAATAACTATATACCAAACAACTCCTGCCTTCAAGTAAACTGTGAGTTGAGACGACAAACCCAAACGCATGACGATCGTACGAAAACCAGAGATGCAAGTCGTTTGGAGGTTTTCTTCGATCCCACCGAGCGTGAAGACAGTCCGCGACGAGATCACTTGCCATATACGGCACGGCTCAGCCTCCGCTGAAAATACCAAACAGCAGGTAGCCATTGAGTGTGACGATCAAGAACAACAAGATACCGAGCACGACGCTGGTGATGCGTGCATTGGCTAGATCCCCCATCAGATCCCGGCGGCGCGTGAACATCCACAACGGGATTACGGCCAAAGGAAGCCCGAAACTCAGCACGACCTGGCTGATGACCAGCGTACGCGTCGGGTCCAAGCCGATCGATAAAACGATCATGGACGGGATCATCGTCACCAGCCGGCGGAGCCAGGCCGGGATCTTGCGCTGCAGAAAGCCCTGCATGATGACCTGGCCCGCCATGGTCCCCACCGACGCAGATGACAGGCCGGAAGCCAGCAGCGAAACCGCGAAGATCCAACCTGCCGCGACTCCCAACAGAGGTTGCAAGGTGCGGTACGCCTGCTCGATCGAAGCCACATCTTGCATGCCATGGCTGTAGAACGTGGAAGCGGCCATGATCAACATGGCTGCGTTGACCAATCCCGCGATGCCCATCGCAATAACCACATCGATTAACTCAAAACGATATATACGTCTTTTCGAAAGTCGATCCGCAGCCTGAATTCGATTCTGCGTCAGGGAAGAATGTAAGAAGATGGCGTGCGGCATGACCGTGGCTCCCAAGATGCCCACGGCGAGCAGCACGCTTTCCGAACCCTGGAATTGAGGTACGAAAGCGTGGTAGAACACATCACTCCAAACAGGCCGATCCAGAACGGTTTCGATGAGATAACTCACTGCTACGACGCCCACCAGTCCGCCGATGATCACTTCCAAGGGACGGATGCCGAACTTTTGCAATTCGAGGATCAGGAACGATACTGCACCGGTTATCAACCCGGCCAACCAGAGGGGCACGCCGAAAAGCAGATTGAAACCGATAGCCGCACCAACGAATTCCGCCAGATCAGTCGATATTGCCACGATTTCCATGGCCACCCACATGAACCACACGAGAGGTCTGGGGAATTGATCGCGGCACACTTCTGCCAGGTTCTTACCGGTGGCGATGCCCAACTTCGCTGAGGTCGCCTGGATCAACATCGCCATGAAGTTGCTGGCGACGATCACCCACAAAAGCGTGTAATTGAATTGAGCTCCCGATTGGATGTTCGTGGCAAAGTTGCCGGGGTCGATGTAGGCCACACTGGCGATGAACGCCGGGCCCAGAAAAGGCAGCAGGCGTGCCAACCTGCTTCGCCGAGTCTTTCCCTCGAGGACTTTACGACCTCTTTCCTGTAATTGAACGTCCCCGCTTGCGATTTCTTCCATCTCGAACCAATCCTACATCGAGCCAGTTCACTTTCTTCTGTGTTGAATAACCGGTCGATTCGATTTTGTTGGATCTTCAATAGCAGCTTACCGCTTTCTCCGCTTTGTACGCCTCAAGGTGAATGCTCCATATGATAACCCCGTCACATCATTCAAATTGCGGCGATCCCATATTCACTGAGATTCGGGCATACGGCGCAAAGACATGCCGTGCACAATATCATACTGAATTCGCTGTATTATTTCACGAAATTTGTTTGTACATATATTTTCAGCCGCTCGCGGAGAATCGTCTTTAGAAACAGCCAAAGAAAGCTTAAGACATGTTACTCGCCGACGTCCACAGATAGAACACACGAGAGTCAGATCCCTGCCTCTCGCCGGCAATCGAATCTCGAAGACCGCCGCGGCTAATACGCTCTTTTACCGTTGCGTGTCAATTATAGATGTGGCTTTCGAAAAACAACAAGAAAATCGAACCAAGCAAGACGACAACAGCCAGGATCGTGAGGCAGATCAAGAGACGATCACTGGTATCGAACTGTGACAATTTCTCATCATTGCTAATCCGTTGCTCTCTAAATAGAAAGCAGCAAAAAACTCCAACGACCATCAACAAGGCAAAAAATGTAAACAATACACTCAATGGTAGATCCAGCTCGACCATTTGTCATCCGAATCCAAATATTACACTCCACCCATCGTAACCATCTACAACATAGCACACCCACCTATGCTTTACCCTTATGGCGACATTAAACGAACATTAAGCGCGCTTTAGTGATTTTCATCACAACACTCGATCTGATGTACAATGAAGTATGCATGCCCTTCTTAGTTGTTAAAATAGGATGTGCCAAGACCATACGCACGATACATCGAATGCAAAAGGTATATACTGATGAACCCAGCACATCTGCTCCTCGTCGACGATGATGCCCTGCTGCGGCGCAGCCTGAGTTACAATTTAGAACAAGCCGGATACAAAGTCACTGCGGCAGGATCGGCGGAGGATGCCATCGCAGTCGCTCGTCGAGATAAGCCCGATCTCGTCCTGCTGGACATCGGTCTTCCAGGGATGGATGGACTGGACGCATTGCGGGTCTTTCGAGAGGAAATCGTCTGTCCGGTGATTTTCCTCACGGCTCGCCGGCGCGAGTTGGATGAAGCGTTGGGATTGGAATTGGGCGCCGACGATTACGTCACGAAACCGTTCGACCATGAAGTTCTTCTTGCGCGCATTAAATCCGTGCTGCGCCGTATGCAGGCCCCACATACTCATCCACCCCAAAACGAATCCGTTATTGTGGGAGACCTGCACATAGATCCCCGCGCCCACACCGTCACAGTCGCGGGGCGGGAGATCGAATTACCCCGGCGGGAATTCGACCTGCTGCACACGCTGGCAATGGAAGCAGGTCAAGTCATTTCGGCGGAAGATCTGCTCGCAAGAGTATGGGGAGCGGAGTACGTCGGCGAGCCGCAAGTGGTTTACGTTCACATCCGCTGGCTTCGCGAAAAACTCGAAGAGGATCCGCATACCCCCAAACGAATCGTTACGATTCGCGGCGTCGGATACAGGTTGGATCCAAAGGAGGAGTAAGCCTCGGTGAATCTGAGATGGCGTTTCATTCTCGGCAACGTCCTACCGACTCTCATCATCCTCCCCCTGCTGGGTCTGATCCTCGTTTTTTCCGTAGAAAGTCTGATCTTCATCCCCCGCTACAGCTCGGAGATCGAAGCCGAAATTAACCTGATCGTAGAGCTGCTCCAACATGATCCTTCCGTCCTCGAAAATTCGGATCATGCGCAAGCTTTCGTCGATGAATACATAAAAGAAGCGCCCTGGAGATTGATGCTGCTCGACCCAAACGGCATCATCTTAGCCTCCAGTTCTACTGCGCAGGATGACCTCGTCGGATCCGTAGTCGATTCCCCCATCCATAAAGAAGTGCTCGAATCGCGAAGCATCGTTCTCGTAAACCGCAGACCCGCTTCGGAGATCATCGACGTCTGGCGGACGGTCGAAAACGACGATGGGACGCCGGCGGGAATCGTACGCATCTCACAGCCATTGGATAGTATCGCCGACGATCTGATGCAGCTTCGTCTCGTCGTGGCGGCCATCCTGCTGACAGGATTGGTCATCGGCACGTTGATCGGTTTGGGCACGGCGATAAGCCTCGAACGGCCGCTACGCACGATCACCTCATCTCTACGGGACATGGCATGGAAAGCCAAACCCGAAGACATTAACGTACACGGACCGGAAGAGCTGCGGCGGCTTGCTGAAGCGTTCAACCATTTGGTCGAGCGTTTACACGCGCTCGAAAACCAGCAAAACAAACTGCTCGCCAATCTTGTGCACGAATTGGGCCGGCCGATCGGCGCGCTGCGTTCCAGCGCACAGGCTTTGATTAACGGGGCCGCAGACGACCTGGATCTGCGGCAGGAACTTCTGGACGGGATGGAGAAGCAAACTCGCAGCCTGGAAAGATTGGTGGATGATCTGACCAATTTATACGACACCTCAGCCGGGCGGTTCAAACTCCAGCGCGAACGCGTGGAACTCAACCATTGGTTGCAGCAGACGCTGGCGCCATGGCGATCGTTTGCGGAAGATAAAGACCTCAACTTCCCAGTGCGAAGCGAAAGACTCCCTGCGGCATGGATCGATCCCATACGAATGGGACAAGCGCTTGGCAACCTGATCAGCAACGCGATCAAATTCGCACCCGAGGGTGGAGAGGTCCGTGTCTCGGCAGAAATCTGCGACGATCAGGTGTGTATTCACGTCGAGGACAACGGACCCGGTCTGTCCGATGAAGACCTCAGGCACCTCTTCACGCCCTTCTACCGGGGAGATCAAGAGACTCGTTTCCCCCAGGGCATGGGTCTCGGATTGAGTATCGCCCGGGACATCGCTTTAACACACGGAGGGACCCTGGAAGCCAGTAACATCGCGCAATCAGGCGTCCGCTTCACGATTCGCCTGCCGCTCATTCACGCGCACACCCCTTGAGCCATCATCTGACTCCGACGCTCGATTCTGCTTTAGACAACCTTTAACTTCCAAACAGCCTCGCTTAAGGACGAGCAAGCCCTCCCTTGGGTATAAAGCAAGAAGAAGCTTAAATGCTGGCTAACTTCTTCCGGGCGAACTCGATTCTCTTGGGACAATTTTCCTGGAAACGATAATCAACTGGTATACACGAAGTACATGGTTTCGAGAATTATCAAGGACGGATGATATGTTGGATGACCAAAAGGTTCAAAATCGCACATCAAATTTTAATCGGCTTTGGTGGCTCATACTGCTGGCATTGATCATCTGGAACCTGGTAACGTTCTGGCCGCAAAGTCAGCCCGAAGCGGAATTGAGCTACAGTGGTTTCCTCGACCAGGTCATGCAGAATCACGTAGCCAGCGTGACCATCCACGAGAGTCAAATCAAGGGGGAATTCAGCGAACCGCAAGCGATCCCCGCGTCCGATTTAACGACCGCAAGTGTGACTCCCACGCCGAGTGGAACAGGGAACACAGATAACTCGAACCCCGTACTCTATTCAGGGTTTACAACGATATTTCCGGAAAGCGTCGGCGATCCGCAGCTCCTGCCGGTTTTGAAGGCACACGACGTGAGTATCCAGGCTGAACCTGCCTCGACGCCCTGGTTCATCGTATTACTCAGCAATGGTTTGCCGATATTATTGATGCTCGGTGTGCTGTATTGGATGGGACGCCAGGCCGCTCAAAACCAAAAAGGTGTTTTCAATTTCGGACAAAGCAAAGCCCGCCAGTACGAAGAAAATCGGGAAGATGTCACCTTCGAGGATGTGGCCGGAGCGGATGAGGCCAAACGCGATCTGCAAGAAGTCGTCGATTTCTTGCGTCACCCGAAGAAATACCACGAACTGGGAGCCCGCATTCCGCGCGGTGTGCTCCTGGTGGGCCCGCCGGGAACGGGCAAGACTTTGATGGCTCGTGCCGTGGCCGGTGAAGCCGGGGTTCCATTCTTCAGCCTGAGCGCTTCGGAATTCGTGGAGATGTTCGTCGGTGTGGGCGCCAGCCGCGTCCGGGATTTATTCCGGCGGGCCAAAGCCGCCTCCCCTGCCATCGTCTTCATCGATGAGCTGGATGCCGTTGGACGCAGGCGCGGCGCAGGATTGGGAGCGGTCAATGACGAGCGCGAACAAACCTTGAATCAATTATTGGTCGAAATGGACGGCTTCGACGAACATCAGGAACTGATCCTCATGGCCGCCACCAACCGTCCGGACGTTCTCGATCCGGCCTTGCTGCGTCCCGGGCGCTTCGATCGGCGCATCGTCGTGAACATGCCGGATCGAGCCGGACGGGAAGGGATCCTGCGCATTCACACTCGTCAGATTCCCCTGGCCGAAGATGTCGACCTCGACCTGCTCGCGCGCACCACGACAGGTTTCAGCGGCGCCGACCTGGCCAATTTATGCAACGAATCGGCCCTGATCGCCGCCCGAAACGAACACGAAAAAGTTGCCGTGACCGACTTCGAAGAAGCGGTGGACAAGGTGCTGCTCGGCGGTGTTCGGCCGCTTCTGCTGGATCCCGAAGAACGCAAAATCGTGGCCTTCCATGAGGCCGGCCATGCGCTCGTTGCCTGGTACACACCGCTTGCAGATCCCGTGCACAAAGTAACCATCATCCCGCGCGGCAAGGCCTTGGGTGTGACGGAGCAGGTCCCCGGCGAAGACCATTACAACTACAGCCGCGGTTACCTCCTGGCGCGCCTGGCGGTGATGCTGGGCGGCCGAACGTCGGAAGAGCTGATGATCGGAGAACCGACCACCGGTGCTGAAAACGACCTGGTCGAGGCAACTCGTCTCGCCAAGCGCATGATCACTCGCTGGGGTATGGGCTCCCTGGATGCGATGGCTTTTGTCAGCGACGAGGAACAACCCTTTTTGGGATACGAACTCGCCCGCGGGCACGATTTCAGCGAGGAGACCGCCGCGCACATTGACCGCGATATCCAGGAACTCCTTCACGAAAGGCACTCCTTCGTCCGTGAACTTCTCGACGAAAAACAGCAGAAACTGGTCGAACTCGCCGACGCTTTGCTCCAAGAAGAAACGATCGACCAGAAGGAATTGAAAAATATATTGGGAGACCGACCTGCGGCGCAAACGCAGCAAACGCTTCTCGCCCCGAGTCCCGAATACGAGACTTCACACCCGTCTTCGAACATCCATCTTCGATACAAGAAGAGCCGCAAGGAGAATAAACAATGAACAGTAATTCTATCCGTTTTCGAACCGCAGCTTTATTCAGCGCGGTCGTCTTGGCAAGCGTAATGGTTACAAGCTGTGCAGTTACCACGCCGACCGCCGCGCTTCCGACACCAGCCAGTACACCCGAAGTCAACTCACCTTCCGTGGAAACATCGGCAGCGTTGGCCTCTCTCGAGGGATCGCTGGAGAATATCTACACACAAGTCAGTCCCTCTGTCGTTAATATCAGCGTGATCCAGGAAACGACGACGACTTCTTTGTTTGGTTTCCAGACCCAACAGGAACAACAAGCAACCGGCTCCGGATTCATCTGGGACCGGAATGGTAATATCGTGACGAACAACCACGTCGTGGAGAACTCCCAAGACATTCGCGTCACGTTCTCGGATGGCGCGGTCGTTTCCGCCCAGATCGTTGGTACGGATCCCAATAGTGACCTGGCGGTGATCAAGGTGGACCGGCCATCCGAAGCACTGCCTCCAGTAACGATGGCTCCAGCGGAAAACGTGAAAGTTGGGCAATTGGCCATCGCCATCGGCAACCCCTACGGATTACAGGGATCGATGACGCTCGGAATCGTTTCGGCGTTGGGCCGATCGCTTCCGGTAGAAAGCTCCTCCAGCACACAAAGTTCGGGCTACACCATTCCCGGGATCATCCAGACGGATGCCCCCATCAACCCGGGGAACTCTGGCGGGATTCTGATCAACGATCAGGCTGAAGTCATCGGAGTGACGTCGGCAATCATCTCGCCGGTCGACGCATCTGCGGGTATCGGTTTCGCGATCCCCGCCGCGATCGTGAGCAAGGTCGTTCCGGCTTTGATCGAAACCGGCCAATACCAACATCCCTACATCGGCATCAGCGGTACGACGCTGTTACCCGAAGTGGTGAACGCCATGAATCTGCCTGAAGGACAACTCGGGGCGCTGGTGATCAGCGTGACCTCCAACGGCCCTGCAGATAAAGCCGGCATCAAAGGAAGCGACAGCACTACTACGATCAACGGCCAGGATTATCCGATCGGTGGTGACGTGATCACTGCCATCGACTCGCACCCCGTGAAATCCTTCGATGACCTGGTTTCCTATCTGGCCATGGAAACCGAAGTCGGCCAGACCGTCGAACTGTCCATCATCCGGGATGGCAAACCGATGACCGTGCAGGTCGAGCTGCAGGCACGGCCCACGCAAGCGCAGCAAACAGCACAGCAAACCAACCTGGTGGGAGCGTATCTCGGCATCCATGGCGTCTCGCTGACTACACAGATCGCCCAGGCGGCAAACCTGCCTGAGACGTTGAGCGGCGTACTGATCGAGCAGGTGGTGGCCGGCAGTCCGGCGGCCGATGCCGGTTTGGTCGGCGGCGATGAGACTACCACAGTCAGAGGCCAGGAAATCACCATCGGCGGCGACGTCCTCATGGCGGTTGACAATATTGCGGTGGCGACGATCGAGGATCTTCAGGCGTTACTCGGGCAGATGCACCCGGATCAGCAGGTAACGCTCACGATCTTCCGCGCTGGGGATTCGATGCAAATCGATCTGACCCTCGGGCAACCTCCAACCTAGCGCTTTCAAGAAGATATCCCACCACCGTTTCATCGGCCCGGCGGTTGGGCGTTGGTGATCATGCCAAATGCAGTCATCAGCTCCACCCGATCGCTGGGCCCATTTCGCATTCTCGACGGGCGGCGCACGTATTCAATGATTGCATGTACGACCCCGGTTCCTAAATCGCTTAAGATTTTCTTTATCCAATTTCTATCCAGCAATAAGGACGCAGGCACCTCCGAATTGTTACTATCAATATATATCGTAATTCGATATCGCCGCTCGTCGCCCGCCGGGAATGCGAGCGATAGACGGAAATACATTTTTTGGCCGGAGAACGGCCAAACGGGACGGCGGAATTCAAACGCCATGGAGGAAAACGATGAAAGTAAACCCATTGATAAAAGTATCGCAAATCGGCCAGAGTATTTGGCTCGATTTCATCCGCCGCGGGATGATCGAATCAGGCGAACTGCGGCGCATGATCGAAGAAGACGGGTTGAAAGGCGTCACTTCGAATCCTTCCATTTTCGAAAAGGCCATCGCTGGAAGCCACGACTACGATGAGGCAGTTCGAACCCTCACCTTGGAAGGAAAAGCCGTGTCCCAGATCTACGACACTCTGACCATCGAGGACATCCGCCGGGCGGCCGACCTTTTCCGGCCGATATACGAACAAACCGCTGGGGTCGATGGTTATGTCAGCCTGGAGGTTTCTCCCCACCTCGCGAGAGACATGCAGGATACCGTCCTTGAAGCCCGTCGGCTTTGGGAAAGACTCGATCGGCCGAACGTCATGATCAAGGTTCCGGGCACGCCGGAGTGTCTCACGGCGATTCGGGAATTGATCCGGGAGGGCATCAACGTCAACGTCACCTTGCTCTTCGATCTCGATCGCTACCGCCAGGTGATCAAAGCCTATCTGGCCGGCCTGGAGGATCGCAGAGATGCCGGATTGCCCCTCGACAGGGTTGCTTCCGTGGCCAGTTTCTTCTTGAGTCGCATCGATGTGTTGGTCGATCCTCTGCTTGAAAAGCAGGCGAACTCGAAGAGAGAGAATGCTGCGCTTGCCGAAGAGCTCCATGGACAAATTGCGGTCGCCAGTGCAAAAGTCGCTTACCAGATATGGAAGGAGGCTTTTCACGCATCCGAATTCCAGGCGCTGGGCGAATTGGGAGCCAAGCCGCAGCGCTTGCTCTGGGCCAGCACGAGCACCAAGAACCCCAATTACAGCGATGTGAAATATGTGGAAGCGCTGCTCGGCCCGAACACGGTCAACACGCTGCCTCTTTCTACGTTGAACGCCTACCGTGATCACGGCGATCCAAAGCCGCGTCTCGAGCAGGACGTCGATGCGGCGGACCACAGTTTGGGACGCCTGGAAAAAGTCGGCATCGATCTGCATGCAGTGACAGAGCAGCTCGAAGATGAAGGCATCGAAAAGTTCATCAAACCGTACGACCAGTTGATGAAAACGCTGGAGGAAAAACGCGAAGCCGCGTTAACCGAATCGTTGGATCGACAAACCATTCACAGCGGATCTTCACAGGGTGATATTCTGAAGTGGATGGATCGTTTGGAAAAGCAGGATTTCCCTCGGCGCTTGTGGCGCAAAGACGCCGCACTTTGGAGCGATGACCTCGAAGAGCAGCAGCAGATCAAGAATGCGCTCGGTTGGCTGCACGTTGCCGAACAAATGGAAAATCAACTCGACCAATTACATGCCTTCTATGACGAAGTAGTCGAAGAAGGTTTCCGGCACGTACTGCATATCGGCATGGGTGGAAGCAGCCTCGCCGCCTCCGTGTTTCAACATGTCTTCAGCACCAACGGCCACGGTCTTCCGTTGACGGTATTGGACTCAACCGTTCCGGCCACCATCCTCAAGCTGCAACAGACACTTCCCCTCGAAGACACACTCGTCATTATCGCCAGTAAATCGGGCAAGACCACCGAGACCCTGGCTTTGGGAGATTATTTCTTCCATTTGATCTCCAATCTAAAAGGCCCCAGAGCGGTGGACAATTTCGTCGTCATAACCGATCCAGGCACCCAACTAGCTGAACTCGCAAAGTCGAAGGACTATCGCCGGATCTTCCTCAATTATCCTGATATCGGCGGTCGATACTCGGCACTTTCTTTCTTCGGTTTGCTTCCGGCTGTTTTACACGGCGTAGACGTGGACCAACTCCTGCAGCGCGCCCTGCGAATGCGGCATGCCTGCGACGCCTGCGTTCCCCTGGCGGAAAACCCGGGCATCGCCCTCGGTGCTGCGCTGGGTGAGGCTGGACGCCTGGGGCGGGATAAAGTAACTTTCATCGTCGATCCTCTCTTGGAAAGCTTCGCCATGTGGCTGGAACAATTGCTCGCCGAAAGCACCGGCAAAGACGGCACGGGATTGATCCCCGTGGCCGGAGAAAATATCGGTACGCCGGAAGATTACGGCGAAGACCGCTTGTTCGCCGTCATTCAATTACGCGATCGACCGCTGGCGGATGACGACCGCGTGAAAGCCCTGCGTGAAGCTGGAAACCCGGTCCTGGCCATCACTTTGGACGACCCACTCGACCTCGGCCAGGAATTCTTCCGCTGGGAAATCGCCACGGCAGTCGCCGGTTCGATCTTGAACATCAACCCCTTCAACCAACCCAATGTCCAGGAGAGCAAGGACAACACCGCCCGGCTGCTCGTGCAGCTCGAAAAGGAAGGGCGCCTGCCCGCAGAAGGGCCGAATTTTAAAGTGGACAGTATAACCGTCTTCACGAGCGAGGCAGAAACCGATCTGGATCAGGCCTTGAGCGACTTATTTGCTCACAAAAAACTGGGCTCTTACTTCGCCATCATGGCCTACCTGGAAGAGCGCTCGGCGACCGATCAGCTGCTGCAGTCGATCCGCCGCTTCGTACGCGATCGCCTATCCATTGCGACGACCGTCGGCTATGGCCCTCGCTTTCTCCATTCGACCGGGCAATTGCACAAAGGCGGTCCTGAATCCGGGCTGTTCCTGCAATTAACCGCGGACGATGACGTCGATCCGGAGATTCCCAA
This sequence comes from Anaerolineales bacterium, assembly GCA_034430695.1. Taxonomy (GTDB): domain Bacteria; phylum Chloroflexota; class Anaerolineae; order Anaerolineales; family E44-bin32; genus WVZH01. The sequence continues at coordinate 12,886 of DAOUEE010000129.1, forward strand.
CGCGGAATACACCTTCGGCATGTTGAAACGCGCCGAGTCTTTGGGCGACCTTCAATCCCTGCAGCGCCGTGAGCTCCCCATCCTGCACATCCACCTCGACGGCAGTATATGCAGGAGTTTATCGACGTTGGAAGAGCATATAAAGGAAATACTATGAGCGCCTGTTTTGTTCATCGAGTACGGACGTTCCTCCTTCATGCCGAAAACCGAGACATCAGCTCCCAGCTGTCGATCTCCAACTTGAACGTATCCGGCAGCCAGACTTCGCCCGGAAGCCTCTGCAGCAGCAAGAGAGACGGCCGCTCCGGGTTTCCGATGCAGGAGGGGATCGAATGCTGAGTGATTCGTTGCCCACGGTGCTCTTTCTCGATATCGGAAACGTGCTGCTTACGAACGGTTGGGACCACATTCTACGCCGGCAGACGGCTGAAGAATTCGGCATTGAAATCGATGAATTAAATGAGCGGCATCACTTGACCTACGACACCTACGAAGAAGGCAAACTCAGTCTGGACGCCTATCTCGATCGCGTCGTTTTTTACAAGAAACGCTCATTCACGAAGGACGAGTTCAAAGAATACATCCTCGGCCAGACTCGAACTTTTCCGAAGATGATTGAGTTGGTGCGCGGACTCAAACAGCGCTACAAGTTGAGAATTGGGGCCATTAGCAACGAAGGCCGCGAGTTGATGCAATACCGCATCGAGAAATTCAAACTGGAACAGTTCATCGATTTCTTCATCGGTTCGTGTTTCGTCCACATCCGCAAACCGGATCTGGATATCTATCGCCTGGCGCTCGATGTGGCGCAGGTCGACCCGCACAACGTGGTCTATATCGACGATCGGGCGATGTTCGTGGATGTTGCGCGATCTCTGGAGATACTCGGCATCGTACATACCGGCTACGACTCCACGAAGACCGCACTTGCCGAAATGGGACTCGTTCTCGAAGGATAGGTGGGATAGGGATCTATATTTCTGAACCCGGAATAAATTATTTGGGGAGGGCTCGTCCAAACATATTTACGGGCGAGTCGTGTAAAGGAGAATGAAAATGATAAACCTAGCAGATATCGGCATTATCGGTTTGGGCACCATGGGACGCAATCTGGTTCTCAATATCGCCGATCAAGGCTATAGCGTTGTTGGCTACGATCGCAATCCGGACCAGGTGAAAGCACTCGAAGGTGAAAACGATCGGCCGGAAATCAGGACGGCGGACAGTATCGAAAATCTCGTTGCACAGTTGAAAATCCCGCACGTCCTCATGATCCTGGTCCCGGCCGGAAAGCCCGTAGACCAGGTCATTCATAGTTTGAATTCGCATCTTAAGATTGGCGACATCCTGATCGACGGCGGAAATTCACATTTCCGCGACACGGAGCGGCGGGCCGACTCGCTGAGAAAACACGGCGTCCACTATCTCGGAGTCGGGATCTCGGGCGGCGAGTACGGTGCACGTCATGGCCCCAGCATCATGCCTGGCGGCCCTGAAGAAGCGTACAAGATCGTCCAACCGATCCTCGAATCGGTGGCGGCCAAAGTAGACGGCGAACCCTGTGTGACCTACCTCGGGCCCCGATCTGCGGGACACTACGTTAAAATGGTCCACAATGGCATCGAATACGGCTTCATGCAGATCATCGCAGAAAGCTACGATCTGATGAAGCGTGGCCTGGGTATGTCGAACGAACAGATCGACGCGGTCATGGCCGCCTGGAACGAGCGCCAGCTGAACAGTTATCTCATGGAAATTACTTCCGAAGTGTTCCATGAAACCGATCTCATAACAGGCAAACCCTTGGTGGACGTCATCCTTGATGAAGCGCAGCAAAACGGCACGGGCAGATGGGCATCACAAGATGCCATGGACATCGGCATTCCGGTTATGACGATTAGCACCGCCGTCGCCATGCGCAATCTCTCGCTGGAGAAAGAGGAGCGCGTTCGGGCCAGCCGTTTCCTTTCCGGTCCCGATCACACTTTTCCCGATGACAATGATCAATATCTTGTAGACCTGTACGACGCAGTCTACATGGCGATGATCCTCGTCTTCGATCAAGGTATGAGTCTCTTACACCAAGCTTCGAAGACTTACGACTATGGACTGGACCTGGCTGAAATCGCCCGCATCTGGCGCGGGGGCTGCATCATCCGCTCCGCGTTATTGACGACCATCCGGCAAACATACCTGGATCACCCGGACTTGTCCAACCTGCTCCTGGATTCGAAGTTGGGGCAGGAAGTCGATTCCCGGCAGGGGCAATTGCGGAACATCGTCACCCTGGCCACTGAATTGGGAGTTCCGATTCCCGGTTTGATGTCCGCCCTGGCCTACTACGACGCTACCCGCAGCGCCTGGCTGCCGGCGAATCTCATCCAGGCACAGCGGGATTACTTCGGTGCGCACAGGTTTCAACGCGTAGACAGTAAGGGAGATTTCCACACCCAATGGGGAAAGGGGTAATGAATCGTGAACAACATGCGGCC
>DAOUEE010000130.1:0-4138 GCA_034430695.1 Anaerolineales bacterium
TGATTCCCTCGCACGCAGATATTTATCCGCAGGTGTACGGGATGAATGAAAGACAGGGGGAGATGTTGGGTTTCGGTCCCCTCAACCCAACCTACGGGCTTCAATCCGTGAGCGTGCAGCCGTTGCTGAAATCAAGATCTAGGCTGTAATTCCCGCTTATTGGTTTATAAGAGAAGACAAATTTCAATGTACTTGATCCAGAGGTGATAATCTCGGGTGCAGAAGAAGAGGCAGGCGATTGACTATCCTCACCTATCCATATGGGTGGTGGTGCACCATTGAGCCACACAAGACTCAGTGTATTACTTCCAGGCCAACCAATTTGCCACGAGGTAAGTGTAACCGTAGAGCCCGAATTACTGATTGTCCACAGAACCTGATAATCTTCAGGCATGACATTGGGACTACTCAACGACAATCCCGCACACGGATCGGGCGTCGGCGTGCGCGTCAGCGTGATCGTGGGCGTGATCGTGGGCGTCGCCGTCGGTGGGGGCGTGAGCGTGATCGTTGGGGTGAGCGTGGGTGTGATTGTGCGCGTCTGGGTGATCGTCGGCGTACGCGTGATCGTCGGCGTGCGCGTGATGGTGGACGTCATGACATTGGTGAGCGTCAGCGTTGGTGTGCGCGTGCGCGTAGATGTCGCGGTTGGCGGCACGGGCGTGTCGGTCGGAACGGGGGTCAGCGTGTTCTCCCCGGCGGCGGCCAGGGTTTCGTTGACGGAACCGAAGGCCGCGGTCTCCAGGGCCTGCATGGTGCCCGCCACCGCAGTCTCGATTTGCTCGCCGGAAAGATCTTCCAGGCCGGAGCGGATGGCGACGGCCGTCGAAAGGGCATCGATCGTCGCCTGGGCGTCGTAGGTGGGAATCGCAGCAACCGCCGCACCCGGGTCTCCGCCGCCAAGCATGTTGTCCACGATGCGCGAAGCGGCGTACAGGCTTCCTACGAGCAGGGGAATCAAAAACAAGAGCATCGCCGGCATGGGTATGCGCCTGCCCGATTTCCCGCCGTTGCCGCCATCGTCGGGCGGGACGATGAAATCCTCCGGCTTCGGCGGCGGCGATTTGGCGCCCGGTTTCAATCGTCCGGATTCCGGATCGTACACATCCTGCATCGTCTTCTGAAATGCCGCGTTCATCTTCGCAATGGAGGCGTAGCGTTCCTTTGGATCCTTGGCCATCGCCTTTACGATGACCTGCTCGACTTTCGCCGGCAGGTTGGCGTTCACCAGACGGGGTTGGGGCAAAGGCTCGTGTGCGTGCATCAACGCGATGGCCAATGGTGTGTCTGCTTCGTAGGGAAGCCGGCCCGTACAAACCTGATACAGAATCACGCCCAGCGCGTACTGGTCGGCGAGATGCGAGACCTTCTCCCCGCGCGCCTGTTCGGGGGCCATGTACGTCGGTGTGCCGATCAAACCCGAACCGGTCAGGGTCATCGTCGCTTCCGAGACCTGGGCGGTGCCGAAGTCGGAAAGCCAGGCGTTGCCTTTCTCGTCGATCAGGATGTTGGAGGGTTTGACGTCACGATGGACGATCCCCGCATCGTGCGCGTACTGCAGTGCGCTGGCGATTTGATTGATGATGATGGCGCCCTCTTCGGGGCTGAGTGGATGGTCAAGCAGGCGTTCACGCAGCGTACCCACTTTCATGTACGGCATGACAATGTAGGCCAGATCGTCTTGCTCGCCAAAATCGAGAATCGGTACGATGTTCGGATGGCGCAAGCCCATGAGAACCCTGGCCTCACGCCGGAAGCGCGCCAGGAAACCTTCCTCTTCAGCCAGACCCGGAGAGATCACTTTGATGGCGACGACGCGCTCGTTGGTCACATCGACGGCCTGAAACACGGAAGCCATCCCGCCGCGGCCAATTTTCTTGACGATCTCGTATTTTCCGAGGATCTTACCGATTAAGTACGCCATTCGTTCCTATCCTGCGGACCCATATCATACAGGCAAACATAAATCCAGACCAATGCATAGACACAAGCCGCACCTGCTCTCGGACCGGAACCGGACGGGTCCTCCGGAAGCATGGCCAACGAGATCGGTGCTAAATCTCAATATAGCTGTTTTCTTCGGGAATCCACAAGGTTACGTTTGTCATCCTTTGGGAACCACAGTAAATCGATCTTCACCACGGGCTTCATCTCGAGGTAAAAATGCTTCTCCACCGGCGCTCAGCAAACGTAGGTGGAAACGTAAAATCCCTCGTGCAAGCTTTCCTTTTAATACGCTGTACTCCAAGAGTAGGACTGGATAGCTATTTCTCTGCGCCCTATAGAATGATATAAAAAAGGTGCGTCTTTTGTGGTATATTGGTGTAAGTTCTCTTGCGTTGGTAAAAAAAATACTCTAGACCTCGCAGATGGGAGGCGAGATATTGCCGTCCACCTGCGAGAATCGCTTTTGGAGTGTTGGGGGCTTCTGGAGGACTGAAGCAAGCGTTGCCAAAGGGAGGCAATCGTTGCACCACTGACCCACAGGCGAGTGACGACGCGCGACTGTAGATCGCAACGATCAAAATCCTGTTCGACGGAGAACGCTAGACTTGACCTCCCAAACGTCAACTTCATCTAAGCTCGCGATCGGCCTTGCTCCGCTTCTCGTGGCAGCTGGTTTGCTGCTGGCTGACGCCGTGCTGGCAAAACCGGTCGTCACCGAGCGGGTGAGTATCGATTCGGCTGGCGCCGAGGTGTTTGGCCCCAGCTCGGACCCCAGCGTCAGCCAGGATGGCCGCTATATCGCCTTCTCGTCTGATGCGGCGGATTTGGTCCCAGACGACACGAATGGGGTCAAGGACGTCTTCGTGCATGACTGGGCCGAGGGGGTAACCGTGCGCGTCAGCGTGTCGTCGTCAGGTCTTGAAGCCAACGCGGATAGCAACTCTCCCTACATCAGCGAGGACGGACGTTACGTTGCCTTCTACTCCAACGCCGATAACTTGGTCGCAGGCGACAGCAACGGCGCCCCCGATATCTTCGTCCACGACCTCCTGACCGGAACGACGGAACGAGTGAGTGTGAATGCCAGCGGTGTGGAAGCCAACGCCGCTTCCAGTTCACCCAGCTTGAGCGCTGACGGACGTTTCGTTGTTTTCGCTTCAGAAGCGGACAATCTCATCGCCGGCGACTCCAACAGCGCTGCCGATATCTTTCTTTACGATCGAGAATCCGGTGCAGTCGAACTGATTTCAGCCGCCCAGGTTCCATCCGAATGGGCCAACGGAGCGAGTGACACCCCGGTGATCAGCGCAGACGGCAACTTCGTCGTCTTCGCATCCAATGCCAGCAATTTGATTCCGGATGACACCCTGGGTCGACAAGACATCTTCGTTCGAGATCGAACGCAGGGCATCACGGAACGTGTAAGCGTCTCAACGGATGGGGATGAAGCCAATTTCTCCTGCTATGGACCCGACATCAGCACCGACGGGCGCTTCGTCGCCTTTCGATCGACTGCGACGAACTTGGTAACAGGCGACACCAACTACTGGCCGGATATTTTCCTGCACGATCGACAAAGCGGCATTACGGAACGCGTGAGCGTCGACAGTGACGGCGTGGAGAGCAACGGCGCGAGCTACGAAGCTTCGCTCGGCGTAAACGGTCGTTTCATCGCCTTCCGTTCCAGCGCATCGAATTTGGTCGCAGACGACACGAATGGATCCACCGACGTCTTCGTGCGAGACAGGCTGGGTCTCACCGTACGCGTCAGCGTTGACAGCGAAGGGGTGGAAGCCGATGATTCCAGCTACCTGCCTTCGATAAGCTCCAATGGCATGGTGGTCGCTTTTTATTCCCTGGCGACGAACCTGATACAGAACCCATTCGACACGAACGATGTGTTCGACGCATTCGCCCACGGTGAAAAACCGGAAGCGTCTCCGGAACCAACCGCTACGGCGACGCCTACGGCAACGGCCACTGCGACTTCGACACCCACGAATACGCCGACGGATACACCGACCAACACACCCGTACCGACGGATACGCCGACAGATACACCGGTTCCCACCGACACGCCGACAGATACACCGGTTCCCACCGACACACCGACGGATACGGCGACGCCCACCGACACACCGACGGATACGGCGACGCCCACCGACACACCGACGGATACGGCGACGCCAAC
>DAOUEE010000131.1:0-21593 GCA_034430695.1 Anaerolineales bacterium
GCTTTCTTGACGCCTCCCAAAGCGCATGGTATGATCGTTCTTGGCTTTATTAGCACTCTCAATTTGAGAGTGCTAAATTGTCGTGTGAGGGAAATATGGAGCCCCTGACGGAGCGTCAGGAGACGATTCTTGCGTTAATCGTTCACGATTACGTCGAGACGGCAAAACCGACGGGATCGAAGACGCTGGTATCCAAGTACAATCTGGCCGTGAGTTCCGCCACGGTGCGCAACGAGATGGCCTTTCTCACGGAACTCGGCTTGCTGCGTCAACCGCACACCTCGGCCGGGCGCGTCCCCACGGAAAAGGGGTATCGCTATTTCGTGCGCAAGTTGTTGGGCGACGCCGACCTTCCCGCCGCAGAAAAGCGCCTGATCAGCCATCAATTCCATCAAGCCAAACGCGGCAGCGATGAATGGGTCCAGCTGGCGGCGACTGTCCTTGCCCAGCAATCCAAATCGGCTTCCCTGGTGACCGCTCCCAGTCCGGAACGGTCCATATTCAAACAAGTGGAACTGATCGCCACACAAGATCATCAGGTGCTCCTGGTGCTGGTGCTGCAAGGCGGGGACGTGCGGCAGCAAATGTTGGCCCTGGCCGAAGTCATCAATCAAGAACAGCTTCGTGATGTTTCCACGTTGATCACGCGCCTGTGCAGTGGGAAAAACACGGATCAGGTCGCCCGCCAGGCGAATCAATTTCAGGGTTTGGCGCAGGAAGTTACGCACCTGATTTCGGAGATCATGGCGCGTGCCGACGCAGTGTGGTCCGGCGAAATCTACCGCGACGGAATCAGCAACATGCTGGCACAGCCCGAGTTCGTCGATTCACCCCAGATCCAACAAGTGGTGCGTCTGCTTGAAGAACGCAGTTATCTGGAGGAGATTCTGGCCAAGGTGCTCAATCCGAAGATCGGCGACGTTCAAGTGGTCATCGGAGGAGAAGGAGCCTGGGAGGAACTCAAGGATTTTTCGATCGTTCTGGCGCGATACGGCGCTCCGGGCCGCGCAACCGGCGCTCTTGGCGTACTCGGTCCGACTCGCATGGCCTATGGGCGAACGATCTCAGCCGTCAGCTACGTAGCCGGCTTGTTGAGTGACCTGGTAATCGGCACCTATTCCGACTAAAGACATTTCCGTAGCCGCGTTATCCATGCGGGGACATCGTTTGCGAGACGCCGGCACACAAGCAGCCGGTCACCAGTGGAAAAAATCACGAAAAAAAATGAGGTAGCTGTGACAACAAAGAAATCAAAAGAACAACAATCCCCAAATGAAGACGCCGAACAGCTTTCGTTTGAAGAATCATCGGCGGGCACCGAAATGGATCAGGACGAAAGAGAGCCGCAAGAGGACGTCATCCGGACGGAAGACGAAAACACCGCCGCCATCGAATCCGATGAGCAGCTTGAGAAGGTTGAAGAAACCGAGGTCGAGCTGACGTACGAGGAACTGCAGGAAAAAGTGGAATCGCTGCAGACCGAAGTCGAACGCCTGCAAAGCGAGTCTGCGGAATACCTCGATGGATGGCAGCGAGCGCGTGCGGAGTTCGCCAATCTCAAAAAGCGCGTCGAGCGCGAAAAGAGTGAGATGCGGGAACGAATCATCAGCGAGATCATCTCCCATTATCTCGACGTACTCGACGATTACGAGCGCGCCCTCAAGGATCGCCCAGAAGAGAATGTGGATGAAGCCTGGATCGCAGGGCTGGAAATGATCCGTCTTAAGTTAAAAGCCGTCCTCGAGTCGGAGGGAGTCGAGGTCATACCGGCAGAAGGAATGGATTTCGATCCGAACTTGCACGACGCCATCAGTTACGAAGAGAGCGAAGAATACGAAAATGGTCAGATCATCGATGTTATCAAGCAAGGATATCGGCTGGGGGATCGAGTCATTCGTCCGGCTGTGGTGCGTGTGGCGAAATAGGAGGCACACATGAGCAAAATTATCGGCATCGACCTCGGCACGACGAACTCGGTCGCAGCGATCATGGAAGGCGGAGAGCCCACGGTAATCCCTTCTGCGGAAGGCAGCCGCCTTTTTCCATCCGTTGTTGCCATTAATCCCAAAAACAACGAGCGCGTTGTCGGACTGATTGCTCGTCGGCAGGCGATCGTCAACCCGGAGAACACGATCTTCTCCATCAAACGCTTTATGGGACGAAAAATGTCCGATCCCGAAGTCCAGCGCGGCCTGCAGCTCATTCCCTACAAGGTTACCGAGGCGCCGAACGGAGACGTGCGCGTGTTGATGGGTGGAAAGGAATATGCGCCGCCTGAGATTTCCGCCATGATTTTGGGCAAGATCAAGGCCGATGCGGAAGCCTACGTCGGTGAACCGATCACGCAGGCCGTGATTACCGTTCCGGCATACTTCAACGATGCACAGCGTAACGCCACGAAGGACGCAGGTAAAATCGCCGGGCTGGAGGTCCTGCGGATCATCAACGAACCTACCGCATCTTCGTTGGCCTACGGTCTAGATAAAAAATCCGACGAGACCATCGCCGTGTACGATCTCGGAGGCGGCACATTCGATATCTCGATCCTCGATGTCGGAGAAGGCGTCTTCGAAGTTCGCTCGACCAACGGGGACACCTTCCTTGGCGGGGACGATTTCGATCAAAGGATCATCGATTGGGTTGCGGATCGATTTCTCGAGCAGGATGCGATCGACTTGCGCTCCGACCGGCAGGCCCTTCAGCGATTGAAAGAGGCGGCCGAAAAAGCGAAAATCGAACTCTCGACGGTGATGGAAACGGAAATCAACCTGCCTTTCATCTCCGCCGATGCATCCGGACCAAAACACCTGAACGTCAACCTCACCCGTGCGAAACTCGAACAGTTGACGGAAGATCTCATCGAGCGTTCGATCGCGCCATGCGAACGGGCGCTGAAAGATTCGAATCTGGAAGCCAGCGATATCGATGAAATTATCCTGGTCGGAGGCATGACGCGTATGCCTGCCGTTCAGGCCGCGGTACGGAAGATATTCAGCAAGGAGCCGCACAAAGGCGTGAATCCGGATGAAGTCGTCGGCCTGGGCGCCTCCATACAAGCTGGCGTCCTTGCCGGAGAGGTAAAAGACGTCCTGCTCCTGGACGTGACTCCGCTGACGCTTTCCATCGAAACCCTCGGCGGCGTGGCTACGTCGTTGATCGAGCGCAACACGACCATCCCCACGCGGAAAACGCAAGTCTTTTCGACGGCGACGGACCATCAGCGGGAAGTGGAGATCCACGTCGTGCAAGGCGAACGCCCGATGGCGGACGCCAACAAATCCCTCGGCCGGTTTACCCTCGACGGCATCCCTCCCGCGCCGCGCGGGGAACCGCAAATTGAAGTAACGTTCGACATCGATGCGGACGGGATCCTGAAGGTCAGCGCCACCGACAAGGCGACCGGCCACAGCCAGCACATCACCGTTACGGCATCTTCGGGACTTTCGAGCGAGGAAATCGATCGCATGCGTACGGAAGCCGAAAAGCACGCCGAAGAGGATCAGCAACGGCGATCACTTGTCCAGGCCAAGAACGCTGCGGACAACGCAATTTACGCCACGGACAAGATTTTGTCGGAAGCGACGACTGAATTTCTGGGAAAGATTCAAGAAGACGTCACTGAAAAGGTCGCCAAGGTGAGAGAATCGCTCGCCACAGAAGATCCTGCATTCATCAACACTGCGACGAACGAGCTGCTCCAATATCTCCAAAGTATCGGTGCCACGATTCACGAACGACCCTCTCAACCCTTGAGTGAGGAGCCGGCAGACAGCGCCAGCTCAGCCAACGAGTAAGTCGATGCGGCAGAACTAGGAGAAAAAGGTACTGGCAAGTACCCTCAGCGAGTACTTCCAGTTATTCGACATGGATCAGAAACGTGATTACTATGAAGTCCTGGAGTTGAATCGCGACGCTTCCGTGGAAGACATTCGAGCCGCCTATCGTCACCTGGCTAAGAGATATCATCCGGATGTAAACGACAGCCCTGACGCCGCGGACCGCTTCAAGGAAATTAATGAGGCGTACGCCGTCCTTTCCGATCCCGAACGAAAAGCGGCATATGACCGTTACGGCCATTCCGGTTTGAAAGGGATGCCTTTCAACTTCGACTTCAATTTCAACGACATTTTCGAGCAATTTTTCGGCTTCGGCATGAGTAGAGGACGCAGCCGCAGAGCTCCTCGCCGAGGAGCCTCGCTGCGCCACGATCTGACACTCGAGTTCGAGGAAGCCGTCTCCGGTGTCGAGAAAGAGATCGAATTCACTCGATACGAAATATGCTCGAGCTGCAGCGGTTCGGGTGCCGAGCCCGGAACCACGCCCAAACGCTGCGAAACCTGCGGTGGTAGCGGCGAAGTCCGTCAGGTCCGGCAGACGTTCCTCGGTTCCATGGTCAACGTTACCACGTGTCCGGCTTGTCACGGCCAGGGAGAGACGATCGAAACGCCCTGCCGTACGTGCAATGGAGAAGGCCGCATCCGAAAGACAGTCTCGCGCCAGATCTCCATACCCGCCGGCGTCGACGACGGAACGCAGGTGCGCGTCACAGGCGAGGGAGAACCGGGGGTAAACGGCGGGCCACCGGGCGATCTCTACATCGTCATCCAGGTCAAACCGCATCCCTATTTTCGACGCCGGGGTGACGACATCCTGCTCGACATGTCGATCAACCTCGCCCAGGCGACGCTCGGCGCCGACATCGACATCCCCACACTCGAAGGCGATCACACGCTTGAAATTCCGGCGGGCACCCAGCCCGGCAAGGTGTTCCGGCTTAGAAACAAGGGCGCGCCGCACGTCAACCGGAACGGCCGCGGCGATCAGCTCGTCGTTGTCTCGGTCGAAGTCCCACGTTCTCTGACTGCGGAACAGAAACAGTTGTTCGAGGACCTGGCGAAATCCCTGGGTACGGAAGTTACTTTTCGCCAGCGCAGTTTCCTCGATTCACTCAAAGAATTCTTCGGAGGCCTTTCCGATTGAAATGGCTTGAAGTCTCGTTGACCGTGGACGGAGAGCTGGCCGAAGCCGTCGCGGACGTTCTTTCCCGGTATGTCCCCAACGGCGTTGCGCTTCAAATCGAAGATGCTGAAGAGCGGGTAAGTGCATCGACCCCCGTTAAAGTCCTCGCCTACCTGGAGGTTGACGACGGGATCGACGCCAAGCGAGAAAACATCGAGCAAGGTTTGTGGCACCTGGGTCAAATCCAACCGATACCGGCACCGACCTACCGCGTTATCGAAGAGCAGAATTGGAGTGATTTATGGAAGGCCAGCTACAAACCGATACCGATCGGTGAGAAATTGCTCGTTCTCCCGGCCTGGTACGAAGCGCCCAAAGGGAAACGGCAGGCGATTATCCTCGATCCCGGCATGGCCTTCGGTACCGGCCTGCACCCCACCACTCAACTCTGCCTGGCCGCCATGGAAGATCATCTGGAAACCGGCGCATCGGTCGTCGATCTTGGCTGCGGATCGGGAATTCTCAGTATCGCCGCAGTCCGACTCGGTGCAGGCACGGTATGGGCACTGGATACGGATCCCGTTGCAATCAATAACGCACGAAAGAACATCGAACGCAACGGGATGCTCGAGCGAATCCGCCTCGAAGAAGGTTCGCTCACGAAAATACTGAACGACGAATCGAGTCCTGGGGCGGCGGATTTACTGCTGGCGAACATCTATGCAACCATCCTCGTTGATCTGCTCGATGCCGGGCTGACACGAGTGGTCCGCCCTCAGGGGACGTTGATCCTGTCCGGGATCATGCACCATCAAGTCGAGGCGATACGGGAAAAGTGTACGCCACCTGGAGTGCGGCTGCTCGAAACGCGCCGGGATGGAGATTGGGCGGCGCTCGTCCTTCAGAAACCCTCTGGGAGGCTGTAATCCTATCGGGCAAGCCGATACGCGGAATTCGGCGCAGCATAAGTAAACACAGATACCCTCTTGCGAGGGTATCTGACAATCGTTCGATCAATCTGGATGAATGCTTTGCGCTCAGCTTCCCTGATCCGCCACGCGTTTTCTGTAACGATAGATGATTCTGCCGCGTGTGAGATCGTACGGCGAAACTTCGACACGGACTCGATCTCCAAGCAGGATGCGAATGTAATAGCGACGCATCTTTCCCGAGAGGTAAGCCAATACCTCATGACCATTATCGAGCTCCACCCGGAATTGTGTGCCCGGAAGCGCCTCGATGACGGTTCCTTCCAGCTCTATCTTCTCTTCCTTACCCATGCATTCCTCCAGATCTCGATTCTTTCCAGAAAACCATCACCCCGTGGAGTTTAGATCAATCCCGATAGCGGGCTTCCATCTTCCGCTGGCGGCGTTTGAGCCGGCGAATGGCTTTCTTGCGTTGAATTCTACGCAATTCACTCTTCGAAACGAACCAGCGCTTTCTTCGAACGGTGCTTAAAAGCCCGCTTTTCGCTACCTTCTTGCGAAAGCGTTTCAGCAACTGCTCTTGTGATTCGTTCGGTCTAAGCACGACCGTTGGCACTTGTCCTCACCTCACTCTCTCATTTACACAGTATGTCTGTACAATTAAAAAGTTACCTCGTCGTCTTCGCGCGTTGTTTCCAACGCATCTGCGACGAGCTCTAAATCCAACCGCTCGCGTTCCGGGTCGAAATCAGATACTCGAACACGGACTTTTTGTCCCAGTGAAAGGACCGGTGTTTCATCATCGACCTGTAAAAGTCCTTCCGGGCCGCCACCGACGAGGATGTATACGCCCGAGGCTGCGATGTGAGACACGATTCCGTCGTGTTCCTGTTCCGCTTCAATTTTCCCAACCGCCGCTTCCCAGGGACTGGGCTGCAAGCGTTTGAGACTCAAGCCAATCCGGTTCGCCTCTCGATCCAGGCGGATGACCTGGATTTCGATTTCCTGGCCGATTTTCACGATCTCACTCGGATCGTCGACTCGATTCCAGGAAAGCTCGGATATGTGGACCAGACCGTCCGCTCCGCCGATATCGACGAAGGCGCCGAACTCGCGCAAGCTGGTGACTCTTCCGCTTCGGATTTCGCCTTCTTCAAGCTTGCCGATCATTTCCGTCTTCCGGTCCTGGCGCCACTGGCGCACAGCTTTTCGTTCGGAAAGAACCAGCCGGCGCCGGCGAGGGTCCACTTCAATGACCTTGAAGGGCATTTTTCGGCCGACCATGCGTTCCAAATGAATCGATCTACTCGCTTCGTCCAAGCCCTTTGGCAACTCGCTGAGATGAGATGCGGGAACGAAAGCCCGCAAACGGCCGAAAGGTACGATCAAACCGCCTCGGTTGTAGCCGTTGGGTTTGAGCTCTAATATCGTTTGCTGATCCATCAAGCGATTGGCACGAATCCAATCTGTGCTTTCTCGGGCTTGAGAGATCGAGACGATGAGATTGCCGTCACGATCCAATGGTTCGATCACCATCACGGCAACTTCATCACCGACGTTCGGAGCGGCATCATCGGCAGCAAGCTTATCCAGATCCGTGCAGGGGACGATACCGTCACGTTTCAATCCTAGATCGACGATCAACCCTTCGGTGTCGATCGCGAGTATATGACCATGCAGCAAATCCCCTCTCCGGGGATTCGCCATCTCCTCGACGTTATCGAGAAGTGTGGTGAAATCGTCCAAATTGTCGGTCATCCCCTCCGCATCTTTGTAAAAAAATCTGGCCAGCGCGATCCCAAGCCGGCCAGACCAACTCACACACCTCGACTCGATTCCTATCCAGCTACCCGCCCTCGCACACTCCTATTGATCTTTATGCAGCCCGAAGGGGGCTTGCGAACGCATGTTCATTATACTCACGCCAAGGGTGCTTGTCAAACAAAGTAGGCCTCGAGTCGGGTTCCCCGATAGCCTGTTATGCCTCGGGCTGATCCCGGAGCACTTTTTCATCCCCGCGGTATACCTCCCAGGGGTAGAGGATGTATGCATCGGTGCTTGCGGCATAGTAATTGGGCTTCGCTTGCGAAAATAGACTTCGATACGGGTTGAAATGCAGAACGCAGGTGTACGGAATTCCCCCTGCTGCAGCAACACGGTTCTTGACCGCCGTTATCGTCCGCCCCGATCCCCAAACGTCATCAACCACAAGGATGCGCCGACCCGAAAGCTGGGCATCGTGGGGAAATTGGATGAACTGAGGCCAGGCGAGCAGCTTCGCAGCCTTACGTTCGGCCTCGAAGGGAAAATCGACGGAGGCGGTAAGAACGTCTTCAATGTTTAGACGTTCGGCGATCATACCGCCCGGGATAATCCCGCCCCGTGTGACAATCACCATTGCATCGAACTCGGTTTCAAATTGCGGTATAAGATGGTCGATCAAGCGGTCGACTTCATCCCAAGTGAGTAATTCTCTGCGCTGCGACATGCTTCAACATCCAAATCGAGATTCGATCCTCGTAATCATAGCATCAGGTTAAGTCGGATACAACGCTTCCTGGTTCGTTCATACCCGCGGATTCACCCGCATGTAATCATCCCGGATTCATCGCCGTCCAGCATGTGTTCACCGAGCAGTAGATAACGGACGCTCACACGCTCGTCCGGTATGGATTTCGCGGCCTGCTTGGAAACGCTTGGCGAGCGATCCAAACGTTGGAAGGCGTTCATCCCGAATTCTGCCGGCTGGTAGAAATCGAATCCAGGATCGTCTGTCGAGTGCCGCTGGACTTGAATTATTTAATCGAGCGCACGAGGTCCAGGAATTCCTGCCACTCCTCGGCGAAGAAATGCACGGTAACCGTACCCAATTCCAGATGGAAGGTTTCCTCCCCATCAGGTTCGTTGGCCTTCCAGATCATGAATTGGGACGTCTCACTCAGGGTGGAAGTCTCGATATCGTTTTCTTCGGACATGATTCACTACTCCTCCATCTCATCACCGGCGAGCGAAGCCAACACTTTTTCTAAGGCCACAAGGCTGGAGCCGGAATGTTTGTTGGCATCGATCTCCGGTGTGAAATATCTTCGTTCAAATTCGTTGGCGATAAAGTCCGGTTTGCTAATCGCCGCTTTGACCACGGCATGCACGCGCCGCCTTCGATCTGCATCCCATTCCCGCGTCAATTGGGTCCAGTAAACCGCGTAAGAGAATGCTGAATTATGAACGTCTTCCCTGGCCGCCGCATTGCGCTGTAACAACCTTTTCAAGGCCTCTCGGATTGAAGTCATCTCGTCATTCCGCGGGGGTTCTCAAGCGTCAGCCGCCATCGTCCTGGCGTTTATGCCGACGGAGTCTGTCGAGCAAATGCACGATGCGAGCAGGTGGCGTTCGCGGCTCCCCGAGCACGTCGATCGGCGGATCCCAAGGGGAGAGATCGAACATCTTACGAAACGTATATCTCCCAAGCAAGATCATGGACGCCATCAGCGGCGAGGACAGCAGCAAACCCAAAACACCGGCCACACTCGCTCCGATCAACAATCCGAACAAAATAAGTACGGGATGCAAATTTAGCGATGCGCCCATGATGCGGGGCACGATGAGGTAATCGATCAATTGATCGAGAACGACGACACAGACAACGACGAGCAAGCCGTGCACAAATGGTGTGAGGCCGTACCAGTTGGCGGGCTGAAATAAAGCGACCAACGCGGCGACTAAGCCCGCGGTGAACGGACCGAGAATGGGCACGAATTTCGCGATGCCGCCGAGGACGCCCAACCCCAACGAAAAGCGTAATCCGAGCGCGGACATTAATATCCAGGTCAAGAATCCTGAGGTCGTGACCACGAGCAGTTGACCGCGCAGGAATGCGTTCCAGATTGTGGCCAACGCGCCCCGCAGGCGATGGAGATCGTCCTGATACTGCGGGATTTGGATATCGCGGACGGCCGAATGGATATGGGGATAATCGATGATGATGAAATAGGCCACCGCGAAGGTGAAAAAGACGCTCGCCAGTGATTCTATGGCGACCGAAGCCAAGGAGGCGATCAGCGCGCTGACCTGCCCGAAAATGGGTTGAACCGAGGCCAACAGATTCTCAGCCAGCGCAGGCAGGTCGAGCTGCGAGAGATCGATGTGCCAGGGACCGATCATGAAAGTCTCTGTGGAGATATCCGCCAATTGTTCGGGCAGACCCATCAACATCGTCTGTAGAACTTGAAAGAGGGATTGCAGCTGGCTCACGACTGCGATTCCAGCCCAGGTCGACAACCCAAGAATGATGATCAAAACGAGTAAGAAGCAGATGTTGGCCGCCAACCCCCAGGAAAGACGCGTGCTCTGGTGCAGTAAACGAACGAGAGGCACCTCCAGAAACGCCAGAATCAACGCCGTGATCAGGATGGGAATCACGCCGTGGAAGCGTGACAACAAACCGACGATCAAAAGCAAGAGGATCGCCCCTACGAATGCCTTCGTCAACAGACTCCAGCGTGGGGAGATGTTAGCTTTCGTTTTCATTCTCCGTCTCGTTCTCTACAAGACGATCCTGCCGCGAAATCAACTCCCGCAGTCGATTGGCCAGGCGTCGAAATCGGCCCGGCATGCGGAATTGATCGTCTTCCAATTCAGGGTTCAAAACCTCGGTCCAATCATCAAAACCGACGGTCTTTCGATAGATATAACCCAAAATCACACGCAGCGAGGCTGCCACAGGGGCAGCCAACAACAAGCCGAGGACACCCGCGATCATCCCACCCGCCAAAACCGAAATCAATACAGCGAGCGGGCTCATGTTCAGGCTCCTGCCAATGATACGGGGAACGAGCACGTTGTTCTCGACTTGCTGAACGATGATATAGAAGGCTAAAACAATCACGCTGTAAGCCAGCGGAGTCACGCCCAACCAATTGTCCGGTTGAAACAGCGCAACCAGGACACCAACGATGGCCGCAATCAAAGGACCAAACATGGGCACAAATTCCATGAAGCCCGAGATCAAGCCCAGGACGAGAGAGAATTGTACTTGCAGTATGGTGAGACCTACTGCGACAACGGTGCCGACGACCAAACCCAAAATGGACTGTCCGCGTAAAAATGAATTCCATACCTGCGTGATTTCATCCAGGATGAGGCGAACATCGCTTCGATACAAAGGAGGTATCCAGGCCAAGAAGGCCTCATCGAAAGTCCCCATATCGAGTAAGAAGTAAACGCCCAAAACCAACACCAAAACCACGGAAGTGATCGCGGACGCCGTGGCCTTGGCCACGGAGGCGAGAAGACTTCCCGTCTGCGATAGTATCGGCTGCAACGCGGAGGCGACATCGGCCAGAAAGGGCTCGAGGTTAACGGTCGAAAGGTCCACCGTCCACGGTCCGATGCGCACCGTTTCTTGCGCCAAGGCGACGATCTGGTCCGGCAGTTCGACGGATAAATCTGCCAGGTAGGAGGCAAGCTGAACGACTCCGGACGAAATCGCCACCCCAACGCCCGTCGTGAGAGCCAGAAGGACGGCAACCAACATGAGGTACACGATCAGGACAGAGATCCCCCGCGAAAGGCGCAGCTTCCGGCTGATTCTGGAAGTGATCGGATGCAGCAGATAGGCCAGCAAGAAAGCCAAAACCAGGGGGGCGACCATTTGACGCAGAAGCATCAACAAACCGACCGCAAATACGAGCAGAATGATGCCAAATACGAGCCGCGTTCCAGGCTGCCAGGATGGCGAGTTGGTGGGATCCATTGGGGTTGCTTTCATGCGCCAATCTCGAATCGAATACGTATCGTTTCCGAATTAAAAATGCCATCCATCGAAGTCGATGTCAGGGAGATTCTACCTATTCCGGGCCGGCAGGCAAATCATTTCGCCGAGAGCAGTGCACGGGTTTCTTCCCCGGGGCACGCCGCCTCTGGCAGCGAACGATTCCCTTCCAGCAATCGAACCTATACGGATGGCAGTATTAATTGCCATTTCTAATATCTCTGCAATAATTTATGCTTCCATGAAGAAATGCGCGTCTCTTTCGGGCAATAAAACTTGGGAGGTAGGCGGTTCCCGTCTGCCTCCCAAGCGACAAAGTAAGCTGATCTACGCTGCTCGGTGTCGAGCGGCACTCGTTCAATCCCGATCGCGGGGTTTGGACCTGCGTCCGCTGTGGGAACGATTGCCGGAGCGCCGTCCCGGAGGTCGATCGTGAGCGGCCGCCTCCTCGGGCGTCCATCCTTCCAAGACCGCTTGCCTGGATAGACGGATCTTGCCATCCGCGTCGATGTTGGTCACCATTACGGTAATTTCGTCTCCCACCTGGGCGACGTCTTCGACTCGCTTGACGTGTTCGCTGTCCAATTGCGAAATGTGCACCAGGCCGTCGACCTTCGGCAGGATTTCGACGAAGGCGCCGAAATCGGTCACACGCACCACGCGGCCGGTGTAAATCCGGCCAACGACGGCTTCTTCCGTGAGCTCTTCGATCATCTGCTTTGCTTGTTCCGCGCTGGGTCCGTCAGCCGAGGCGATATACACCGTGCCGTCGTCTTCGATGTCGATCTTGGCTCCGGTATCCTCCTGGATTTGGCGGATGATCTTCCCGCCGGGGCCGATGACCGCACCGATTTTTTCCGGATCGATGTTCAAAACCGTCATCCGGGGTGCGTGGGATTTCAACTCCGCACGCGGTTTCGGAATGCACGCTTCGATTTTGTCGAGAATGAACATCCGGCCTTTCCGGGCCTGTTCCATCGCTTGCGACATGATTTCGGTGGTGATGCCGGCAATTTTTATGTCCATCTGCAGGGCGGTGATGCCCTTGCGCGTTCCCGCGACCTTGAAATCCATGTCCCCGAGATGATCTTCGATCCCCTGGATGTCCGTCAGAATGACGTATTGATCGCCTTCTTTAATTAGACCCATCGCCACTCCGGCAACCGGGGCCTTGATCGGAACACCCGTGTCCATCAAAGCCAGCGTCGATCCGCAAACGGAGGCCATCGATGTCGAACCGTTGGACGACAGCACTTCCGATACGAGACGCAGCGTGTAGGGAAATTCCTCCAAGGATGGCAGCACGGGGATCAGCGCGCGTTCGGCCAGCGCGCCGTGCCCGATTTCGCGCCGCGAGGCGCCGCGCAGCATGCGCGTCTCACCGACGGAGAACGGCGGAAAATTATAATGGTGCATGTAGCGTTTTTCCTCGACCGGCGATAACCCGTCGAGTTCCTGCCGTTCCCGGGGGGTTCCCAGAGTCGCCAAGGTCAAAACCTGGGTTTCGCCGCGGGTGAAAAGGCCGGATCCGTGCGCTCGAGGGCTCAAGTCGACTTCCGCCGATATTGGCCGGACGACGTCCAGATCCCGGCCGTCCGGACGGTGATGTTGGTTCAGAATCTGTGCGCGCACGTCGGCCTTGTCCAGCGCCGAAAATGCCTCGCGCACGTCCATTTCAGAAAAAGCCTCGTCGGCCGTCAAGGCAGCCACGGTCTCGTCCCGCAATTCATTGAGCGAACGATCGAGGTCGGCTTTGGCCAGCGATTGCGAGGTGATCTCCTGCAGCCGATTGCCGGCGTACTGTGCCACGGCCTCGCGCACGTCGTCTGCGAGGGCGAATACGGGATATTCACGTTTTGGTTTACCGACTTCTTCGCGCATCTGGTTTTGCAGGTCGATGAGCGGCTGCATCGCCTTGTGTCCGGCGGCGAGTGCCGCAACCATGGTGGCCTCATCGACTTCGTCCGAATTGCATTCGACCATCAGGATGGCATCACTCGTACCGGCCATGCGCAGGTTCAAATCGGACTCCTTGATATCGGAATACCCGGGATTGAACAGGAATTCTCCGTCCTTGCGGATCGCCCGCAATCCAGCGACAGGGCCTTTGAAGGGGATGTCGGAGATGGTCAAAGCCGCCGAAGCACCCAGAACGGCGAGCACATCGATCGGCGTTTCCTCGTCCGCGGACAAGGAATACAGGATGACCTGCACGTCGTTGCGCATGTCCTTGGGGAACAAGGGACGGATGGGTCGATCCGTCAGCCTGGCGATCAGAATCGCCGCTTCGGAGGGTCGTCCTTCACGACGAAAGAACGACCCGGGGATTCGTCCCCCGGCGTACATGCGCTCTTCGTAATCCACGGTGAGCGGGAAAAAATTGATCCCTTCTCTCGGGGACGATCCCATCGTTGCGGCGGCAAGAAGGACCGTGTCCCCCTGGCGAACGGTCACTGCGCCGCCTGCCTGACCGGCGAGCTTGCCGGTTTCGAGAATGATGGTTCTTCCATCAATCTCCGTCTGATACTGTTTCGTACCTAACATAAGTAAATGTTCCCTTCCCGCCATTGGCGAATGCGGGTCAGGGACTGGAGGGCGGCCACCAGGTAGCACCAATCCACCCTGATGGACGGACCCCAATTCCCAACCCTTTGACAAGAGGCCAAGGCGTATATTCTACATAACTATTTTATTCGATTCGTCAGATTGAGAAAGCGACGTTGCCCCATTAACCGCTACGAGTAGATCAATCGTCTACTCGTCACGTGGGTGGACTTATTTCCGGCGGATACCCAACCGTTCTGTTAAGTCAAGATAAGAAGCCGCATTGTTGCGTTTGAGATAAGCAAGATGCCGTCTGCGCTGGCCGACCAGCTTAAGCAGGCCGCGTCGAGACGACTCATCATGTTTGTGCGTACGCAAGTGATCGGTTAACTGCTGGATTCTCTCGGTCAGGATCGCAACCTGTACTTCAGGCGATCCGGTGTCGTTTTCATGCCGATGAAACTCGTCAATTATTTTCGTTTTTTCTTCTTTCGATAGTGTCACGACATCTGCTCCTTGGCAGGTCACCCTATGGGAAGATCAACGTTTCCATCTCGTTGCCGCCCGTGGGTCTAGTCTCTGCAGTTGAAAATTATACCAACCCCTCATTTCGACGACAAGGTATTCTCCAGCAGCTCGCGCTGCCGTGGCGGAAACGAGTCGAGTATACTGCGCGTTATATCCTGCGCCGCTTTGCCCGCCCCATCGATTTCGTCCATCAGGAAGCGCGCGGCTTCGGGCGGGCTGCGCCCCACCAGGGTTTCGATCAAGCGCCGTAAAGCCCTTTTCTCCTCCAGTTTCGCCGTCGCCGTGAGGCCCGCGATCAAGCGGAAGACCGAGGGGATGTCTTTGAACTGATGATCTTCGACTGCGGCATCCAAGGCGATCAAGGCGAAGGTGCGCAGCCTGCGCGCCGAATCGTGCAGCCAGGTTTCCACTTCATCCAGGAATCTGGAAACGTCGAGTTCCCGCCAGCTCTCGAGTCCCAGGCGAGCCATTTCGACGATTACATCTTCATCGTCGCAGTTCACTACGTAATCGACGGCCCACTTCGGTACGTCTGCGTTTGCCTGGCCGCTCAAGATTGAACAGGCGAGCAAGCGCGTCTCCCGATAGCCGGCCTCCCACAGCGCAGCGGAGGCCGGACGTGCATGCTCTGGTTGTTCCTGCGCGCGGCGCCGTAATGCCACCCCAATGGCCCGAATGACCGGTTTGGCCACGCGCAGGCTGCGCGCCACTTCATCTGCCGTCTCGAGACGATTCGGGCGTCGGGTGCGATCGGCGTATAAGTCAAGGACGTCTACACATGTCCGGCGCAGTGCTACCGGATCCGCAATCTGATCGACGATCTCGTCGATTTGCTCGTTGAGACGGGTGGGCTTTACCGCAGACATGCTGGAGAGTGCCTCCGCTCAATAGGCCTTGGCGAATATCGCTCGCTGATCGGCTTTTTTCCCACAGCGGATGCAGACTCCTGCTCCGCTTTCCTGATCCAACGGGATGCAGCGGGAAGTCGCTTTTGTCTCCTCTTTGATCGCAGCTTCACAATCCGCATCCATGCACCACCACACTTCCGCCCAACCATTCTGTACGACTTCCTTGAAATCCTCGTAATCATCCACCTGGTGTGTATTTTCGGCCATGAAAGATTTTGCCCGATCGAAAATCGATTTCTGCACGTCCTCCAGCAATTCCGCCACGGCACGCGCCAGATTCTCCTGCGGAACCACCTGTTTTCCTTCTCTGCCCGGACGATCCCGGCGCGCAAGCGCTACGGTCCCCTTTTCGACGTCCTTGGGGCCCACTTCGACACGCACGGGCACGCCGCGCAGTTCCCAATCATTGAATTTGAAGCCGGGCGTTATCCCTTCGCGATCGTCCAATTTCACCCGGAATTCCCCCAATTGTCTCTGCACGGCCTGGATTTGCTCCATCACCATGCTGCGCTGCGCCTCGTCCTTGAATATCGGCACGATGACGACCTGATAGGGCGCCAGGCGCGGCGGCAAAACCAGGCCTTGATCGTCCCCGTGCACCATGATGATGGCCCCCACGAAGCGCGTCGAAAGCCCCCAGGACGTCGTCCAACAATACTGCAGGTTGTTTTCCTGATCGAGATAACGGATTTCAAACGCACGCGAGAAGTTGTCGCCCAGATTGTGGGACGTCCCGGCTTGAAGCGCACGCGTGTCTCCCATCATCGCTTCGATGCTGTAGGAATGCAGCGCGCCGGCGAACTTCTCACTTTCGCTTTTCCTCCCTTTAACCACGGGAACAGCGGCTTCGTTCTCGGCAAAATCGGCGTACACATCGAGCATGCGCAGCGTTTCTTCTTCGGCTTCCTTGGGCGTAGCGTGGGCCGTATGCCCTTCCTGCCAATAAAATTCCGTCGTCCGCAGGAACAGTTTCGTGCGCAGTTCCCAACGCACCACGCTGTTCCACACGTTGATCAAGACGGGCAAATCCCGATAGGACTTGATCCATTTGGCATACATGTGGCCGATGATCGTCTCCGAGGTTGGCCGGATGACGAGCGGCTCTTCCAGTTCTTCACCACCGCCGATGGTCACGACGGCCAACTCGGGTGAAAAACCCTCGACGTGTTCGCGTTCCCGCTCGAGAAAGCTTATCGGAATAAGCATCGGAAACGCGGCGTTAACGTGGCCGGTGGCCTTGAAACGTGAGTCGAGCGCCGCAGTGATGTTCTCCCACAGAGTCCACCCATAGGGGCGTACGACCATACAACCACGTACGGGTGCATAATCCGCCAATTCCGATTGCAAAACCAGACGGTTGTACCATTCTGCAAAATTTTCCGAACGAGAAGGTAATTGATCTTTTGCCATATTGTTCCTCTCGGATTAATCATCTGTTTTCGTTCGTTCGCCGCATATTCTCTTCACACCCGGTTGTCCTGCCGGCAACGTCACAGGTGTCAAGCGCTTGTCTTCAACTCTCCGCTGCGCTGCTGTTTAGCGGCGCTTTATGAACCACTCAACCTTCGCGCAACGGCTTCCGCAACGGGATGCAGCCAAACTTCATCGAGCTGCTCGGCGCGAGCCTCGAGCAGCGACTCCGGAGACGCAGCCAGCAAATCGACCCACTCTTGAAGGAAGCGCCACATCAGCGCATGATCCCACAAGACCCCCCACTCTTCGTCGTTCCAGCAGGCACCGCATTGTTTCTCCAAATCTTGGCGATACCAGGCGACGATTTCTTCCTGATCCGTCGGCAGGGGATCGAACCACCAGACGCTCTTATTCACGAAAAGGAGCAGATCCATGATCCCCGCGCCCACGGAAGCCAACTGCCAATCGTAAACGATCTGGCGTCCATCCTCCAGGATGGCAATGTTCCCCGGCCAGTAATCGCCGTGCAGGAGTGTAGCCGGCTCCTGCCGCAGTGGGGAGATGACCCGGTCAGCGTTCTTCGTTAAGGCTCTTAATAACTGCATTCTTTCTTGAACGCCAATTAACAGTTCGGGTTCACCCTGGCGGAGCGCACGTTCGATTGCTTTTTCCGCTGCAGCCACGTGAACTTCGAAATCCGCAGACAGCGGCCGGCCCAGCCAGGGAAACGCGTCGAAATCGCTTCCCAACCCCCAAAAACGATCGTGCAAATCAACCAGCGCTTCGATCGCCTTGCGATAATCCGCCTTACGCCAGTCCTGCGGTTCTCTCACAGACTCGAAGGTCTGCATGAGCAGCCAGTCACCTACCGGTGACGCGGCGATTAAACGCGGCACCTCGACGGGAAAATGATCCGCCAGGGATTGATAGACGCCCACTTCCCGCCGCCCTGCACCTGCCAATCCCGTGCGCGTGGTGCCGCGTGGTTCCTTGACGACGAGAAGGCACGTGCTCGATTCATCGCCCAGGAAATATTCCACCTCCAGGGCGCGCAATCGACCGATGGCCGGCCTGCGCGACGGCATGGGCAAAGGCGTCACACGGCTGATGGTCACGGAAGTGTCTTCGAGCATACGGCGCATGCCCGCCGTAAGATCCGCAAGGCTGAACGGCCACTTCCACTCCCCCGTGTTTGATTCGCGTAACGTCCCTTCTCTCTTCACGACAACCGTACGATCCTTCCAATCGGATTCATCGAACGTCTACTCGAGTTCCCCCATTCAAGTACAGGGCTGAAGCAAGGTAAGCGTTCGAGCGGGAAATACATTGATGATACGACAGCCCAGATATTCCGTCTCCGCAACCTGGATGTTCTGCAGAATGTGGGTGTGACCATGCAGCATCAAACGCGGGCGGCACCACTGGATCAGGCGCAGGAAGACGTGAAATCCTGTGTGCGCCACGTCCCTCGCATCGTGAATTCCCCATGCCGGCGAGTGCGTAACCAACACGTCCAGGGCTCGACCGTAACGCATACGGTTGTACAGCAATCGAGGCAGTAATCGTGCCACCCGCAAATTCATGTCGAACTCCGTATATTGATGTTTGCCTCGGTTCTTGTAACGCTGGCTGCCGCCAAGTCCCATGAACCAGTACCCGCATACGTTGACGATGCGCCCATCGATGTTGATACCGCCCGGAACGATGTATCGATCCGGATCGTGATTCCCGGGAACGTAGATCAGCGGCGCCGGCAGCAAGGTAACGATGTATTCCAGGTATGCCGACGGCAAATCACCGCAGCCGACGATCAAATCCACGTCCGCGAAACTCTGCGTAATCGCAGGACCGTATATGTGAGACACGACGTTGTCGCTCAACGCCAGGATACGCATCGTCGCCTATTACAGTCGTGTTCGGTAGAGAGAATCTCGGTAATCTGCTTTCGATTCAATACTCACACGCCCTCTGCAGAAAGCACTATACGTACTGCGCACGTTCCGCGGCCGAAACAAACACTCCTCGTCGACACGAAGTCGATTTTCGATCGGGCAGCAACTTAAACGCCGCGGCGATTAAAGAAATGAAAAGCGGCTTCCCTGCGATCTGGAAAGCCGAACTTCTCTGGTGATGTCCGCGATGCTTCTACCAGACCGATACCTCCTGGCTATTTATCTTCCGCAGGGGATGGGACATCGACCAAGTACATAAACGAATTATAGTTTATGCACCAGGGGAAGTCAAAAACAGCCCTGGTCGTCTCGCGGCGGAATTCAGTCACCCATCAGCGACGGTCGAATCAACCCACCATTTCCTGCACCCCGGCGGCCGAGCGGATGCTCTCCAATCGACCCAGGCGCTCCCAGGGAAGATCGATATCGTCGCGGCCAAAGTGGCCGTAGGATGCGGTTTGTTGAAAGATCGGTTTGCGCAGATCCAAATCACGGATAATGGCGCCCGGACGAAGGTCGAAATTCGCTTCGATCAAGCGGATGATATCATCGTCGGGAATCCGGCCTGTGCCAAAGGTCTCCACGTTGACGGAAAGCGGATGCGCCACACCGATCGCGTACGCCAATTGGATTTCACAACGTTCCGCCAGGCCTGCAGCAACGATGTGTTTCGCCACCCAGCGAGAGGCGTAAGCGCCGGATCGGTCCACTTTCGTCGCATCCTTCCCGCTGAAAGCGCCTCCGCCATGACGCCCCATTCCACCGTACGTGTCGACAATGATCTTCCTTCCCGTCAAACCGGAATCTCCCAACGGTCCTCCCGTCACGAAGCGGCCGGTTGGATTGACGTATACTTTCATCTCGTCGTCGATCAGACCATCCGGAATCACGGGCAGAATGACCTCCTCGATTACACCCTCTCGAATTTCCTCGGCGTCCACGTCGGGTGAGTGCTGCGTGCTGATGAGCACCGTATCGATTCGTTTGGGACGCCCATGGCTGTACTCCACAGTTACCTGCGATTTTCCATCCGGGCGGACCCAGGAAAGTACGTTCTCCTTGCGCACCGCAGCCAGTCGCCGGGTAAGCCGATGCGCCAGGTCGATCGCAAGCGGCATCAAGGTTTTCGTTTCGCTGCAGGCGTAGCCGAACATCATGCCCTGATCCCCCGCACCGATGGTTTCCACCTCTTCGTCCGTGACTTCCCCGGAACGGGACTCTAAGGCGTTGTCTACACCCCGGGCGATATCACTGCTTTGCCGTGCAATCGCCACTTGAACGCCGCAGGTATTGCCGTCGAATCCTTTGGCGCTGTCGTCGTAGCCAATGTCGGTGATTACCTTGCGCGCCAACTCGTCGTAGTTGACCTGCGCCTCCGTGGTGATCTCACCCATCAGCACGACGAAGCCCGTTTTTGTCGCCACTTCGCAGGCCACGCGGGAATACGGATCCTGCGCCAGACAAGCGTCGAGCACGGCATCAGAGATCTGATCGCACATTTTATCCGGATGACCTTCGGTGACCGATTCAGAGGTAAAGAACAATCGATTCGAATTCATGAACGTTGTACTCATGCAGATTGCCTCCAAAATGAAATTGCCCCTTCGCAGCGAGAAGGGGCACGATCACCAAGGTGAGCCACCTCTCATCTCTCAGACACTCTGTCTGGCGGAATTTGCACCACGCCCATGGTTCGTCAGCGGGCAGGTTGCCGAGGTTTCACAGGGCCGTTCCCTCCACCTCTCTGGATAAGAGTGCGATTGGGGCTATTGAATTTGTCGAAAAACTATACCACACACCTTTAAAGGGTGTCAATTTCCTCCGTTTTCCGATCCCTCGTTCGCCTGGCGTGATTTTTCCCGGGTTACTTCTTGGTCTCTGCTCCTCGAACGCGGCCGATGCCCCAGAGCACGACGGCCATGCCCACGCCGAGACCGAATCCACCCAGCGTTCCCGGGCTGTCCAGCCAATAGGCGATGAGGACGAAAACGGCAGACACACCCAAAGCTGCCGCCACGGCAAATTGCCAGACCTTCATATTGACGGCCTGGACTGCCAACCAGCCGGCGCCGAGACCAAAGGCCAGCGCACCGAAAGGACGGAGAATTAGGCCGAGTATCTCCATCAACTCGTACACGTCCATCGTAAGGTCCAAATTCGACAAGATCATAGCGTACATCGTTCATCCTCCATTCTTTTTTTGAGTGCCGTTGTAAATGACGAAATGCTCGCATACAGTATGGCACAAGTTTTGCATTTACACGTAGCGGAATCCGGTCGATTTTGGTGGTTCCCGAGCCGAACTACGCAGTTATACGCAGGACGTACGTCGAGCAGGGAATGTTCCCCACTCCGGAAGCGGGTGCTGATTTGCAGCGGAACCGTAATCGGACCAAAACGGATATAATGTCCTGCCATGACCGAAGGGCTCTTGACAGAACGCCTGTTTCTTCGATCATTATGGGTGTAACAGGAGGCGGAGTCTATATTCCCAGGGAGTGGGCACCATTTCTCATGATTCCGACGCACGGCGGAGTGAATGCACGTCGTCATGAATACGATGTCGAAAGAAACCTCGAATAAACGCACC
>DAOUEE010000132.1:0-11231 GCA_034430695.1 Anaerolineales bacterium
ACACTTTGCTCCGTACCCGCGACCTCGGTCGCCAAGGCATCGATAACGGCCTGCGTTTCCGCCTCGCTGGTCGCAATGTCTGATTTGGACGGCCCACAGCCAACCATGACGGTTCCGAAAAGCACGATGACGGTAATCCACTGCATTGACTTCATTATATTCTCCTCCTTGATAAATCCTCACGAATTAGATGTTTCCCTTTGAACCCCACAACCTTACGGACAAAAGCATACTTTGATCCCATCATTCGTTCCACAATACCCATCACAAAACGAACAGTCTTGCATAAGCAAGTTGGTATTCTCACACCAGAATACAGAACCACCGTAACAAACGCCCTCTTTTGTGATACCCCGACAAGAGTCGCTAATGAAATAACCCGAGCGAGGTTGGGGCCGAGGTGGAGAGTCTGCACTGAAACTAATCACCAGTTTTACTTGCATTTCCTCAAGATCCAACAATGCGCCAGCGCGAGGGGATTGGTCCATGACTTCCCACATCGGCGTGTCACTGCTGACGACGGCGACGTAGTACCAGGGCAAGCCGAGTTCGGTTAATTTTGCGGTCGCCTCATTGTAGGTCAAGCCGATCAAATTCGGAACGTAGGCGCTACCTTCCGGCGGTGTTGGCGTCGAGGATGGAGGGGGGGTATCGGAGGGAGTGGGCGTTTGCGTTGCGGTCGAGGTAATTGTAGGCGTGAAGGTATTTGTGGGTGTGTCCGACGGCCCGGCAAGTTTCGTTGCCGTCATGGCAAGCGCCTCGTACTCCTCAGCTTTTTGTGTTTCTGCAATCGATGTGGCGACCGCTTCCTCAGACTTCCCGCATGCACTCAAGAGGCAAAGCATCACCCCCACGAGAAGCAATTGCTTATGCATTTTTTACTCCTACCCAAAACGGCGGAAAGTAAGTAATCTACACGAAAAACACTTCCCCGAGGTGTTCCACTCAAGCCCAGAATACTTTACTTGAATGTAGTTGAGGGATCGGTAAATTCTTCACCCGAGCGGCGTATGAAAATATTACACTACAAAAAATCGATTAGCAAGAATGCATCGACGGTCGACCGGAATTGTCTCGCGTCGATGCACGCATTTTTCGAGCAGCGGCCGAAACAGCAAGGAAAATGGAGTGATCACGATCTCCAGGCTGCGGCGTGCTATTCCTTCTTATACGGTTGCCCATCAGCAGCCGGCATCCGGGAGCGTCCGATCAACCCCGCCAGCACAATCATCGTTGCGATATACGGCGCCATACCCAACAGATCGACCGGGATGCCTACTTGAAGGATGGACAATTTTTCCTGCCAGGAGTCGAAGAAACCGAAAATCAACGCCCCCAGGAACGCACCCCCGGGATTCCAATTGCCAAAAATCATCGCTGCCAGGCCCAGGAATCCTTTACCCGCCGACATGCCCTCATTGAAGCGTCCGGCTGCACCGATGCTCATGTACGCGCCGGCCAAGCCGGCGATTGCACCGCTAATGAGCACACTTACATACCGTGTTCGAAAAACGTTGATGCCCAGGGTGTCAGCCGCTTTTGGGTGCTCACCGACGGAACGTGTGCGTAAACCCCAACGTGTTTGATACATGAGAATTCTTGTGACGATCAGAAGGATAAACAGCGCATATATAATCGGGCTTTGATTGAAGAGCAGGGGGCCGATCACGGGGATTTTATACAGGCCGGGAATGGGAAATGCAGCGATAACCGAGCCGGGTTGGTTCAATTCCGGATATAGATTGAGTACGGACCGCTGCAGGTAGCTCGTCATTCCCAACGAAAGGATGATAATGCCCGTTCCGCTCACAATCTGGTCCACACGATACTTGATGGAGAGCACGCCGTGCAGCCATCCAAACAGCATACCCGCCAAAATACCCGCTATGACGCCGAGGAACAAGTTGCCGCTCACGCTTGCCATGACGACGGAAGTAAATGACCCGATGAGCATCATTCCCTCGATGCCGATATTTACGACACCCGACCGCTCACTGTACAAACCGCTCATCGCCGCCAGTGCGATCGGCGTAGCCCTCACCAGGCTGCTGACCAGCATTCCCGTGAGATTCAGGGATTTGCCGCGCGTGGCCCAAATCAGGAAAGCAACGATGACCAGTGCGCTTACCATTGCGATGGCGAGCGTGTCACGCTCATCTCTTCGCAGAAGATTCCAAATCGCCACAGCGATCACGACGATGCCCAATACCAGCAGCGTCGTTCCGGTCGGCAGTACAAGGTCTGGAGCACTGATCTCCACGCCCGCACGTTGACTCGTCAGTACGAACGTAGACTGCATCCCCTGTGTCCCGCGCATGAAGAAAAGTAAATCCACAATGCCCACGAGCAGGATTAGCGCACTGACGATGATCTTTCTGCGATTGAGATGATATTTCTCGAGATTAGCTGCAGCCCGCATCGCTCCTCCTATGAACCCCAGCCCCTGGATAAAACGGCTTCCTCAGACCGGAATTCCTTCAGACGATAAAGGCCGCGGATGATCGCCGGGGCAGCCACGAAGATGATCACCATGCCCTGGATGATGCGAATGATCTCCACCGGAACCCCGGCCATGGATTGCATCCGTGCGGCACCTCCTCGAAGAAAGCCGAAAAGTAACGAAGCCAGGACCACACCAACGGGATGGCTGTTGCCCAGCAAGGCCAGTGCGATGGCATCGAAACCGTATCCCGTGGAGAAAGCACGTACCATGCGGTGATCGACGCCCAACACTTGATTGGCGCCAGCCAGGCCCGCCAGTGCGCCGCTCAGCCCCATCGCCAGGACGATGTTCTTCGAAATTTTCACCCCGGCATATTTTGCGGCCCGCGGATTCGCGCCCACCATCCTAATCTCCAGCCCGCTCGTCGTCTTCCATAGAAACCAATAAACCAGGAAAGCCGCTCCCAGGGCGATGAAAAAACCGTAATGGATTCGAACCGGTTTGGGCAGTAGAGCAGGGATGTATGCACTCGGCGCGATTTCGGGGGTGATCGGCAGACCGTCCGGCCTTGCCATTGGGCCGGATAAGAGGAAATCCGTCAAGCGAAATGCGATGTAGTTCATCATGATCGTGTTGATGACTTCATGCGCTCCCGTGCGCGCCTTGAGATAACCAGGTATCGCGCCCCAGATTGCTCCCGCCGAAATACCGGCCAGCAAGGCAAGAGGCAGATGGATGTACGCCGGTAATCCCTTAATTGCGTAACCAATGAAAGCCGAAGCCAGACCACCGACAAAAAGTTGGCCCTCCGCGCCGATATTGAACAATCCCCCGCGAAATCCAAGCGCCACCGCCAACCCGGCGAATATGTAGGGGGTTGAGATGACCAGGCTTTCACTGATCGGCCGCAGCGCATCGAGGACAGCTCGGGTTTCACCGGTATCCCGCCATACACCGATTGCCTGCACAATCGTCTTGGGATTACCGAACGAACCCTCGAACAGAGCAACATATGCATCCCGGACGGTTATCCAGGTCAACGATAAAGCACCGATTGGATCTTGGAAGAGATTCTTCCAGGCGGCAACGACTTCCGCATTCGAGACAGCGATGATGATTGCGCCGATCAGCAGCCCGGTAAAGACGGAAAGAAAAGGGACTCGCAAGGAAACAAATAAACCTTTGCCGGATACATCTTCTAATTGTTCGTCGACCTTCACATCTTCCGTTTGGGAGCTTTTCTGTTCTTCACTCAAGGAACACACTCCTTATTTCCTTTTTCGAACCCCTAACCTTTCTGAGGATTTCCGGCTTCCACCGCTGCTTCCTCGCGTAAGCCGGCCATCAGCAGGCCCAATTTCTCCTTGGTCGCATCCGCGGCATCAAGGATGGCGACAACTTTCCCCTCGAACATCACCGCAATACGATCCGATAGATTCATGATCTCATCCAATTCGGGAGACACCAGCAAGACCCCACAACCTTCATCCCTCTTCTCAAGAATCCGGCTATGAATGTATTCGATCGAGCCCACGTCTAAACCACGCGTGGGCTGCGAGGCAATGAGCACGGATACGGGCCGCGAAAATTCGCGCGCGACGATAACCTTCTGTTGGTTTCCGCCAGAAAGATTAGCGGCCGGCACAAAAATACTGGGTGTGCGAATATCGAACAACTCTACCCTGGACTCCGCCGCCTCCTCAATCGCATCCTGCTGTAAATTTATACCCTTTGCGAAAGGCGGCTCGTAATACGTATTCAAAACAAGGTTATCCGCGACCGGAAAGGAGAGCACCAGGCCATCTTGTTGGCGGTCCTCCGGAACGTGCGCCGTTCCAACTTCCCGTATCTTGCGAGGCGTGCTGTTCGTGGTATCCTGCCCCAGGATCGTTATCTTTCCACCTTCAACGCTTCGCAATCCGGTCAGGGATTCCACCAATTCAGTTTGACCGTTCCCCTGCACTCCGGCAACGCCGAGGATCTCACCCTGGCGCAATTGAAAAGATACACCATCAACGGCCACCAG
Organism: Anaerolineales bacterium; assembly: GCA_034430695.1. GTDB lineage: Bacteria > Chloroflexota > Anaerolineae > Anaerolineales > E44-bin32 > WVZH01. Next base: position 4,470 of record DAOUEE010000132.1, read on the forward strand.
ATCGCGATCGTCTCTCACGATAAGATTCTGGACATCAAGCACCACATCCCCCGCCGCTTGCGGTTTGCGATCCGCCGCCATGATGACCTCTCGCCCGACCATCATTTTCGCCAACGATGCTTCCGAAGCAGTGTCGGGGGTTGCCTCGCCGACAACGTGGCCATTCCGCAGTACCGTAATCCGGTCGGCGATCGCCATGACCTCCTTCAACTTATGCGTGATAAAGATGACCGACTTACCCCGATCGACGAGTGAGCGAATGACCTTGAAAAGTTCATCGACCTCCTGCGGTGTAAGCACCGCAGTCGGTTCGTCGAGAATGAGAATGTCTGCTTCTCGATAAAGGACTTTGATAATTTCGACACGTTGTTGGACGCCCACCGACAGATCTTCTACCAAGGAGTCGGGATCTATCTGCAGGCCGTATTGCGACGAGATGTCACGAATTCGCTCGGCAGCTTGTTCGCGATCAAGAAAGACCCCATAGCGCGTCGACTCGATGCCCAACATGACGTTCTCGGTCACAGTAAAGACAGGCACCAACATGAAGTGTTGGTGCACCATTCCGATCCTGAATTTAATTGCATCTTCCGGACCAGTGATCTCCACCCTCTTTCCACGTATATAGATTTCACCCTCGTCGGGAGTATACAGGCCGTAAAGGATGTTCATCAACGTAGTTTTACCGGCGCCATTTTCCCCCAATAGCGCCATGATTTCTCCTTCGTGGAGAGTCAAATCGATCTTATCGTTTGCGATTACGCCTGGGAACGTCTTGGTGATGTTCCGTAATTCCAAAACCGGGGTCATAGGTATGTTCCTTTGAGCTGGATTTCTGAACATAACCGGCAAATTGAAATACGAATAATACAGAAGAAGTGTACAACAGGCGGTGCCGATTGTACAACGGCACCGCCTGAAGTGATTCTCTGCTTAGATTTTACTCACAGAGAGACTACTAGTACAAGCCACCGGGGCAGTAGTCCGGGTAGGAAACACAACCCGTGTCGCTGATCTCGCCCGATATGATCTTCGCCTTGAGGTCTTCGATCTCCGCCTTAAGATCAGCGGGGACCACACTGTCGAGATCGTGGTATGGGCCAATACCAACGCCGTCGTTTGCCAGATCGCCGACGTAGACACCGCAGCCGTTGAAGTTGCCCTCCATCGTATCCTTGATAACGGTGAAGACGGAGGTGTCCATGTTCTTCATCACGCTGGTGAGGAGAACGTCCCGCGCCTCGGGCAGCAGGTTGTAGCCATCCACGTCGACCCAGATGCCGTAGCCGCCGCGCTCACGCGCCACGTCGAAACCGGGCGATCCAATCAAGCCGCCGACCCCCATGAAAATATCAGCGCCTTCATCGAAAAGGGACTCTGTGGATTCCTTTCCCTTGGTGAGGTCAACGAAATCACCGGTGAACAAACCTTCACCCGTTTCGTTATCCCAGCCAAGGAGTTCGACGGTCGTGCCGTGAACTTCATTGTAATATTCCATGCCGGCCTGGAAGCCGACACCAAATATCGTCACCGTCGGGATCTTGGCGCCGCCGAAGTAGCCCAATTTGCCGGTTTCGGTCATGCCTGCCGCAAGGTAACCCGCTAAAAACGCCGCCTGGTCGGTCTTGAAGACCTGACCCTCAACATTCGGAATACACTCGCTGTTTCCGACAACCCCCTCGGGGACACCGAACGGATCAGGGTAAGAATAGTCGACGATGGTGAACGAAATATCCGGGTAGAGTGACGCAACTTTAGCGAGATCGCCGCCCAAGAAGAACCCGGAAGCAATGATCAGATCATAACCCTGGCTGGCGAATTCCGTCAGGTTGGGTTCATACTGCGTTGCTTCATCGGATTGAATGAACTGCGCCTCGACGCCCAACTCATCCACCGCGCGCTGAACGCCATTCCATTGCGTGGTGTTGAAGCTCTTGTCATCGATGCCGCCCGTGTCGGTGACAAATCCGACGCGGAAGGGCTTCATGGGCTGCTCGGCTTCAGTTGGTGCCGCTGGTTCTTCAGCTACTACCGGCTTCTCGGTTGGGGTTGGGGGAACCATTTCCTCAGCAGGAGTAGCGGTTTTTGTGGCGCATGCACTCAGAATCATCGACGCAAAAATCAGAAAGGACAACACTGCGTATAGCTTATTTCGCATCTCTCTCCTCCAAAATTATTTTGGTTTGACTGTAGTTGGGGCGAATACGGGGCCTGATTCGTGTTCCAGGTTCACTCCTTTCTCCGTGGTTTGGAAATCCAATTCACTCGTCGGGAGTTTCCTAATTGCAATCACAATACCATAATATCACGGGACGAATTGTATGACAATTATTCCGAGAAAATTTAAGTTTAGCCCAGTGACTCAAATGAGGTACTTGAGAGGTTCGGTACTGACTTTTACTCTTCAGCGGCCGCTATACCGCCGTAGTCCAACACCTCGCGCGCCTTCGAGCCGCTTTTGGCCGGTCCGATAACGCCTTGCTCTTCGAGGTGATCGACGATCCGGGCCGCTCGAGTGTAGCCGATGCGCAAACGCCGCTGCAGCAAAGAAATCGAAGCGCGACGCATTTCACGCACGATTTCGACCGCTTCATCATACAAGGGATCCAAATCCTCGTCCGCTGCGTCTTCCTCGTCCCACATGGGCACTTGTTTGAGCGGCACGCCGGAAGGGATGGTCTCGGCCGGGCCGATTTGCGAAGGTTGGGTTACATCCCCGCCCAGCGCGGCGTTTTTCCAAAAGCGAGTCAGCCGCGAGAGTTCGATTTCGGAGACAAAAGCCCCCTGCATGCGAATCGGCGCGGCGGCATCCGGCGCCTGAAAAAGCATGTCCCCTCGACCGAGCAATCTTTCGGCACCCGGTTGATCGAGAATCACGCGGCTGTCGACCGAAGATGCCACGGCGAACGCAATGCGTGAGGGAAAATTCGCCTTGATCAATCCGGTCACCACATCGACGGAGGGACGCTGTGTTGCAATCACCAGATGAATCCCCGTGGCGCGTGCCAGTTGCGCCAGGCGTGTAATGACGCGCTCGGTTTCGTCAGGCGCCATGATCATCAGATCCGCCAATTCATCGATCACCACGACCAGGTATGGCAATTCTCTCCCTTGAACGTCTCGCATTCGACGATTGTAATCCTCGATATTTCGCGTGCCTTCTTTGGAAAACCGTTGATAACGCGAATCCATTTCACGCGAAATCCATTGCAGCGCAGGGACCACGCGCTCCAAATCGACGATCACTGGGGCGAGGAGGTGAGGAATTCCATTGTAGTAGGTCAGCTCGACGCGCTTCGGATCGACCATCAAGAATCGCAGCTGATCCGGTGTGTGTTGCAAGAGAAGCGAAGTGATAATGGCGTTGACACACACCGACTTGCCAGAGCCCGTCGTCCCGGCGATGAGCAGATGCGGCATTCTGGTTAAACTGGCCACAACGGGATGCCCGGAAACATCTTTGCCCAGCCCCAACCGCAAGCGTGAGTCGATCTTACGATATTGATTCGATTCCATTAGATCTCGCAACGCCACGAGCGTGACTTCCGTGTTGGGCACCTCGATTCCGATGTAGCCCTTGCCCGGAACAGGCGCCTCGACTCGAATGGACGGCGCTGCCAGCGCCAGGGCGAGATCATCCGCGAGCGCTGAGATTTTACTCACTTTTACCTTGGTTCGCCGCCCGCCTCGCCCTTCGATGAAGTCCGGCTCCACACCGAACTGCGTGATCGTTGGCCCTCGATTGATCTCCACCACACGAGCCGGCGCACCGAATGCCTGAAGCGTTTCTTCGATCAATTTGCCTCGTTCACGATCGAAAGCCTCATCTGCTTTTCCAGCCGTACCGAGATCGAGGATTTCGGCCAATGCGGGCAAGGACCACGCTTTGCCGGACGACGTTTCCTCGTGCTGGAATTCTTCTTGCGCAGAGGGCTGCGGCCGAGGCATTTCGTGTTGCGCGCTGACCTTCTCGGGGGTGGCCGGGGACACTCTGTCGACAACCGGCGGAATGTAAGCCGGCTGCGATGGCCTGATAACTTTTTCCCGTAGGAAGTCGACTGCCCATCGCACGCCCTGGACGAGCAACGACCAGAGTTCCGGGATCGAAAGCCCTGCGGCAAAGATCATTCCGATCAGAAACCACGCCAGTAGGACTACGGCGGTGCCGGCGCCACCCAGCGCACCGAAAAAAATGGCCAGGAATGCGGCCCCGATCGCACCTCCACCCCGTCCCAAACGGGCTTCCGCCATACCTGTGTCAAAATCGGTGACTCCCAACACGGCATGCAGGAAGGTCAGGGTCCCAAGGAAAAGTAGTACGATTCCAATCACGCGCTCCAATTCCAAGACGGGAAGCTGTCTCCCGAAGGTGCGCGCTATGAGCCATAAACCGCATCCGAACCCGGCAAGCAGAGCCAGGTACATCCCCCAACCGAACGTCCAACGCAGCACGTCGAGCCAGGCTGCAATAACGACACCCTGGCTGCCGGTAAAGAGAGCGATGCCCGTGATCACGCTCAAAACGAGCAGCAGCAATCCGAATAAATCGAGCTTGCGATCCCGGGACAGGCTCCAACCACGAAGCAATGAGCCGCGCGATGAGCTGCGCCGGGAAACGCTCTTGCTCCTGGATTTTCTTTTTCGCCGGGCGGATGTTTTTCTCTTTTTGGTCACTCGGGACTCCGCAGGTCGGATTATAGCACGGCAGCGGCGACCTTCGCTCGCCCATGCTACAATTGCAGCCATGAAGTTTTCATCCGCGTTCGATCTGCTGATCAGCACCCACTTTCTACGCCAGGAGCCGGAAGACGACATGCGCGCCCTGGCCGCCACGCTGAAGCGCGAGACGTATGAAGCGGGGGCAGTCGTCATCCATCAAGGCTCACGGCCGAAGGCGATGTATTTCATTGCCCAGGGTGAGGTCGATGTCGTTCGCAAGCATCCCGAACGAGGCGAAGACAAACTCGCCACGCTGAAAGCGGGTGACACGTTCGGGGAAATCGAGATGATCTACGCCCAGATTCGATTCGCGACCGTACGGGCCACGCAATCCACGGTGGTCTACCGCTGGGACCGGCTGGCGATGACGGATTTCATGAAGCAGCACCCCGCAGCGCTGGCGAGTCTGCGGTTCGCCGTTCAAAGCCGCCGGCTGGCCCGGAAAGTCCGCTTCGATTGGCTGGCCGATGATGAAGTGATATACGGCCTGGCGCGCAAGCACAATGTGCTGCTGTTTCAATCCCTTACGCTGCCCATGATTCTGCTGGTTACGGCCGCATTGCTTATTGTCTATGGCCTCGTCCGCGAACAAGCGGCGATTTCCTGGGTCGGTGCGGTCATGCTCATATCTGGATTCGCCCTCGCCGCCTGGCGCTGGATCGACTGGAGCAACGATTACTACGTCGTCACCAACCGCAGGGTGGTCTGGTTGGAGAAAATCGTCGGCATCTACGACAGCCGCGTCGAAGCGCCTCTGCACATGCTACTTTCCGTCAGTGTGAGTACGGAAATGGTCGGCCGCATGATGGACTACGGCGACGTGGTGATCCGCACTTATACGGGCAAAGTCGTTTTCCGCAACATGGAGAATCCCACCGCCATGGCTGCGATCATCGAAGAGCACTGGCAGCGTTTGCGCGCCCAGCAGGAACAAACCGATCGCGAGAGTTTGCGGGAAGCCGTTCGCCAGCGGCTCGCTCCGGAACCTGAGCCGGAAGAACAGTCGACCGCCGAAGTCGAAGCAGCGCCCTTACGGGAACAAACCGAGGGCAGAGCCGGACTCTTGCATTCCTTCTTCAAGGTCCGCTACGAGGAACAGGACATCATTACGTACCGCAAACACTGGGCCGTTCTGCTGCGGGAGATCGCTGCTCCTTCCCTGTCCATCCTGCTCACGGTCATTCTGCTCGTCGCCGGGTTGGCCGGTTGGGTCACTTTTCTTCCGACGACGACCTTAATCCCCCTTGTTGTTCTGCTGCTGATCGCGCTGGTGTCATGGTGGTGGTATCGATATGTGGATTGGTCCAACGACATCTACCAGATTACCCCGGAGCAGATCGTCGACGTTTATAAGAAACCGCTGTCCCGGGAAGTGCGCAAAGTGGCGCCGCTGGAAAACGTGCTCAGCACCGAGGTCGATCGCAAGGGCGTTCTCGGTTATTTCATGAACTACGGTGATGTGGTCACCAACATCGGCACTGCCATGTTCGTCTTCGAGGGCGTGTTCGATCCCGTGGGTGTTCAGCAGGACATCGTTCACGCCCAGGAAGCATTAATCCAAAGACAACACGAGATGGAGCGCAAGCAGCGTCAAAGCGAGATGGTAGAATTACTAGATATCTATCACGATGAGTATTCCAACGTAAAGAAGTTTCCGGAATCCGAAGAAGATCAAAACCATGGCTATCCGTGAAATTGTTACCCCACCAAATCCAACACTGCGCCAGCGCGCCAAGAACGTGCACAGCATTACACCGGCCATCGAGACTTTAATCGAGGACATGATCGAAACCATGCGCGCCGCCAACGGCGTGGGGCTGGCCGCTCCGCAGGTGGACATCGGGCAGCGCGTGATCGTCGTCGAATACGGCGAGGGTTCTGAAGATCCTGAAAAGGAAAACAAGCCTGCCAAGCTGTATGCCGTCGTAAACCCCGAAATCGTGCGCCGTTCGAAGGACACGGTTTTAGGAAACGAAGCCTGCTTATCCATCCCAGGATTTTATGGTGAAGTCGTACGCTACGAGAAGATCACGGTCAAAGGAC
>DAOUEE010000133.1:0-8489 GCA_034430695.1 Anaerolineales bacterium
CGACGAAAATCGTGGTTTTCAACTTCTGGGAATATGCAGCATTCGCAGCCAACTCCGCCGTGTTTCTCTTGATCGGCCTGCAAACCGATCTTTCGCTGCTACTTGAAAACTGGAAACTGATTCTATGGGCCATCGCCGCCGTACTCGTGAGTCGGGCGTTTGTGATTTATTTCTTCTCGAGACTCACCAGCAGGATGGAAGCCAGTTGGCGTCATGTGTTGTTTTGGGGAGGTTTACGAGGTGCAATTTCATTGGCCTTGGCGCTCAGTTTGCCCGTCACTCTGGGAGACTCGCGCAGCCTCGTTATCACGATGGCCTTTGGTGTTGTCCTGTTTAGCATCATCGTACAGGGTTTCTCCATGGATCGGGTGCTGGCACGCTTGAAAGTGATCAAGCAAACCGTAGGTCAAATCGAATATGAACGCCGACAAGCGAGAGCGCTCGCGGAACGTGCGGGATACGAGCGCATTCAAAAGCTGAGCAAGAATGGGTTGATTTCGGAACACACCTGGGAACATCTGCAGCCCATGCTTGAGCAGCGCGTTAAAAACCTGACTTCAGCGGTTCAAGAGATTCTGCATGAAACACCGGATCTCGAGGAACAGGAGCTGATCAGTGCCCGCCGCGAGATGCTGCGGGCGCAGCGCGGCACGCTGGCAACCTTACGTAGAGACGGAATCATTTCGGATTTGACTTACGAGAGCCTGATCGCCGAGGTCGACGAAGCCCTGGAAACGAGCGTCGAAGCCTGGACCGATCATGCCCAGCAGAGCTATCTGCAACAAGAAGTCTGCCAACTGCTCATGGTCGTTATCCAGGAAAGGGACCTCGAATCGGTGATCAATGCACTCAGGGCCCGGGGTGTGCTCACCACACGGGTCCGCAGTAAGGGCGGGTTCCTGCGCCGAACGAACCATCTACTGCTCGTGGGCATTCCGGAAGGTGAACAGGAAAGCACGATCAGGGTGCTGCGGGAAGCCACCCGCGGCAGCGTGGAATATCTATCGGCACCGTTGGAGGACCTGCCCATCCCGGCAGGAAAATCGAAGCAGATCGAAGTGTACGGGGCAACGGTTTTCGTCTTCGACGTCGAGCAGTGTGAGGTGATCTAAAGTGAAATTGATGATTGTGATCCTGGACGACAAGGACGCAGATCGAGCGGTCGATGCACTCATCGAAAAGGAATTCCGCGTCACGCGAGTGGCGTCGACGGGAGGTTTTCTGCGGCGGGGCAACACGACGCTGCTCATCGGACTGCAGCCGGAAAGTGTGGATGATGCCATCGCGGTAATTCGTGAAATACGTTCCGAGTCGCAAGCAGCCGAACGAAGGCGGGCAACGATTTTTGTCCTGGGCACCGAACATTTCGAGCAAATTTAGTCCATTGGGGCTGCGGGTTCATCTGCTGTGGAATGGCTTGAGGAAAACCGGACGTGCAGGAAATCAACGAAGTCGATGCTTACATTCAGGCGCTTCCGCCGGATCGCTCCGCGGCGCTGACGGCCCTCCGGAATCTCGTGCGAGAGACGCTTCCCGAAGCGCGGGAAACGATGCGCTACCGCATGCCGACTTACGAACTCGACGAGGTCGTTTGCTCCTTCGCATCACAGAAGCACTACATGAGTCTTTACCTGGATAGCGGGCTTGTCGAAGAAAACCGGATACAGTGGGGGAAACTGGACGTCGGCAAGAGTTGTGTACGTTTCAAACGTCTGGAGGATTTACCGCTGCAGGTCGTGTGCCAAATCCTCGTCCGGACCATAGAGAAACAGTCAAGTCTCTGATCGAGGCCTGCTTCCGACGACGCCATACGGATACATCGTCATAGGTTTGTAGCCGGGTCTACCGGCTTTTTCTCTCTTTGGAGCCGGCTGAAGCGAATGGCGGGGTTGATGACGGGACCAACATTCAAGGCCGGGTGAAAACGAGCGTGAAGCAGCCGCCATATTGACCATCCGGGTTTTGCTGATAGCCGATGCCGATCGATTGATAGTTGGCGCCCAGAATGTTCTCTCGATGGGGCGTGCTGTTCATCCACCACTCGAAGGCCTGTTCGGGAGCGTCATAAGATCCGCCGCCGGCGTAGATGTTCTCTCCGATCCACGTAAATGAATAACCTTGTGCTGCGACTCGGTCGGCAGGCCGGGAGCCGTCCGATCCGGTGTGAGAGATGAAGTTGTTGCATGCCATGTCCGCGCTGTGAATCCTGGCCGCAGCGGTCAGAGGACTCTTGAGGCTCAGTGAGCCGAGGCCGTGCTCGCTGCGGGCCTGGTTGATGAGACTCAGCAGCGTCGCCTCATATGCGCCGTTCCCGCTGAGCGAACAGGAAGCCATTGGGGAGGTGGGCGTTGCAGTTGCGGGTTGCTGCGATGCGGCCGGGGAGGTAGGTTCCGGCGTCGGTGTCGCAGCAGGCGGCGGTGCGGCGGCAAGAGTTTTCGTGCGGGTGTTCGTCGGGATGGTCGGCGGCGTTGACGTCTTCGTCGGATGGACGGGGACATACACGGTTGGCGTTCGTGAGTTGGCAGGCGTTATGGTCGGAGTCGGGGAAACCGTTGAACTGCTTGTCGGCGTTGCCGATGTGCTGCTCGGCCTATTCGTCGATATCGGAGAGGCGCTTTTCGTCGTGCGTTCATCTTCGCGGACAATACTCGTGGCTGCTGTGGTGACTGCCGCCGTGGACGCGAAATTGGCCGCGGAACGTTCGGTGGCGTACAGGGCGATTTCGAACTGCAATCGCGGCGCAAAATAAAAAAGCGCGGCTGCAGCTACGCCTGCGAGCACGATCAAGGCGGAGGCCAGGAGAACTTTCGAGCCGCTTTTTCGCGAGAGCTTTTTCAATCGTCTTCGGCGCACGATAACCCTTCAATTTCGCCAGGTGATCTGAGTCTATCACCAGTGCAACGGAAGATGATGCCGCCCGTCGGCCCGATTATCGAAGGCGCGCCTGTGCACGGGTATGAGGCGATCGTACTACACTTTTGGGGGCAAAGAAATCCGTTGCCTGGCGCGCCAGGCTCGGATAAAGGGAGACCGGATCTATTCAACCTTCAGGTCTGCTTCGCAGATGGGCAGCACCTGGTAGGTGAAAACCTGCAGCTTCCCTGATTTCCACGCATCGGGTGGCAGAAAGGCTTTTTCGCAGAGCATACCCAGAAAAAGCCCAGGATCGGGGACCTTTTTCCATACCTGGGGGAGAAATGTAGCGCGACGGACCCCTTGCTGCAGGATCACTCCATCCTCGCCCGGCCGGAGTTTGCCGATCAGATCGTCCGGGCTCTCGTATTCCAATGGCTCGGGCGTGGAAAGAACGGAAATTTCAATACTCAGCTGCGGAATTTCGTCGACTCGCACGGGGGGAAAGCGGAAATCTTTCGTGGCCGCGGCAGCGGCGTGGATGCGCACGTCCTCGGCAAGAGGATGTTCCGCAGTGAGACCTCCGATGCAGCCGCGCAACTGGTCGCCGTTGTACAGGGTTACGAAGGATGTCTTTAGCTCTCGCAGCGCCGGAGGCAGAGAATGCAGGTCGAATTTCACTGCGTCGTGCGATGGATCTACGGCGCTCTCGATCGCCTCGCGTGCAAGACGCAGCAGCATTTTCTTTTCACTCTCTGTAAACCGATTCTGCATCCGATACCTCTTTTTTACGACGATCCGTTTTCGCTTTAAATGAAGTATAGCAAGAGTTGGCGATCTTGGGACATCGTGTTCGGTAGCCCGACAGGATGGAATAGGTGTTTTACGGGCGTCAGCGCAGGAAGTCTGAAGTGCTTCGTAGCGTTACTGGTCCAGCTTTCCTTGCTGCAGCAGCCGGGAGGAATTGGCCAGGATGCCCAGGTCGGGGATGGACTGTGCCGCGGCGGCAAGTATGGGGGGAAGGACGCCCAGCGCGGCGAGGGACAAACCGAAGAGATTGTAGATCAGCGTGAAGCCGATGTTCAGCTTGACCACGGACATCGTCCGCCGGGCGATGCGGAAAAGCAGCGGGACGAGCGTCCAGTCTTCGCGCAGCAGGGCGATGTGGGCGGCTTCGATGGCCACGTCGCTTCCGACCGCACCCATGGCGATGCCGACGTCGGCTTGCGCAAGGGAAGGCGCGTCGTTGACTCCGTCCCCGATCATGACGACCGTGCGTCCCCGTTCCTGATAGCGCCTGACGATCTCGATCTTGTCCTCGGGAAGGAGTTCGGCGCGGTAGTCGACGCCCAACCTATCGGCCAGGTTCGCAGTCGCATACTTGTTGTCTCCGGATATCAATACGAGCTCATCGATGCCAAGACGTTTGAGTTGGTTTATCGCCTGCGGAACCTCATCACGCAGGGTATCCGCTGCTGCCAGGGCGCCGATCAGTTCGCCGTTTCTCGTGACTACGAGCAGCGTCTCACCTTGCTTCTCTTTTTCCAGAAGCGAATCGGGCAGGACGGCATCGGGCAGCGAGCGGCGGTTTCCCACTCCAATCTGCTGGGAATCGATCCTGGCGAGCACGCCGATCCCCGGAGTGGCTTCGAAGTTCTGGGGTTCTTGCACCGCACAGCCGCGGTGAAACGCAGCCAGACGGACGGCTTCCCCTAGCGGGTGCTCGGAATAGCGTTCGGCGCTGGCGGCGAGGCTCAGCAACTCGTTCGCGGATATTTTCCCCAGCGGAATGACGCCCGTGACCTCCGGTTCGCCGAGGGTAAGCGTACCGGTTTTATCGATGAGCACGGTCTGAGCCCGGGCCAGCGCTTCGAGATGCTTGCCGCCCTTGATCAACAGGCCGCGCCGGGCGCTGGCGCCGATGGATGCCAGCATGGCGATCGGCGTCGCCAGGGCGAAGGAACAGGAACATGCGACGACCAGCACGGCGGCCGTGGCCAGGGGATCTCTTCCGATGATGAAAGTGAGCGCAGCGATTCCTGCAACGAGGGGCAGGAAGTAGCTGGAGAAACGATCCGCAGCGCGTTGGACCCTGCCGCGCTGGCTCTCCGCTGCCTCGACCAGTTTGATCACGCGGCCGAAGGTCGATTCGGAGCCGATGCGCTGGGCGCGTATGCGCAGATTCCCCAACGTGGCGATCGTGGCGGCATAGACCTGGGAGCCGGCTTCCGCCTCCACGGGCATCGATTCGCCGGTGATGGTGGCCTGGTTGACGGTCGCCTGGCCGGCGACGACTTCCCCGTCCACGGGGATTTTCTCGCCCGGCCTGACGACGACCACGTCTCCGGCATTGACCTCTTCGATCGGCACTTCCACTTCTTCTCCCTGGCGCAGGAGGCGCGCTTTCTGCGGAGACAGACTCGTAAGGTCCCGGATCGCATGGCGTGCTCGCTCGGCGGTATAGCGTTCGACGAAATCTCCGACGCGCATGAAGAAAACGACGACCGCGGCAGTAGCCCATTCCCCGACGATGACGGCGGCGATGACTCCCATGGTCATCAACGTGTGAGCGATGATTTCCCTGCGCCACGCGGCCCGAAGCACGTTGAGGAAGACCGGGTAGCCCCCGATCAGGATGATGACCACGCCGAGCTGCCAGGGGATCAAGCTGCTGACTGACTCGAGCAGGCCCAGCCACTCGCCCAGAACGACGACGAAAAGCAGCACGGCAAAGACGCCGAACAGCAGCGTTAAAATCCTACGGGCGTACTGCGCTGCGCTTCGCTGCGCCGTCGTGGCTTCCGGAGCCGGAACGCTGTACCCGGCCTTCTCGACGGCTTTGCGCAGGTCGGGCATGCCGACCCGGTCGGGATGCAAACGAACCACGGCCCGTTCGGCCCCCAGAAGAACCTCCACGCTTTCGACGCCGGGGAGACCGGAAATGGCACGCTCGACGTGCCTGGTGCATTCGACGCAGTCCATGCCCCGGATGGGGATTTCCAGGGTCTGGGTGCCCGCTTTGGATGCCTCTCGTTTGCTATCTGGCTGCATGTCTTTCGTGTCTATCTCCTTCCGTTTCATCTCGTGCGCAGGAAGGATGATCTCCCACACAATTGGATACTATCCTTATCGGATAAAGAATGTCAAGTACGAGAAGGGACATTCTGTTGGTGATTGAAAATCGTGGTCATAATGGCTTTTGCAAAATCCGTCAGGTCGTGCAAACCTGCGGCGAATCGGCTGCGCAGATCCGCCGGTCCAACCACGAGAGCCGGGACAGGATTGCGGGTATGCCCGCGCACGCTGAGGTCTTCCAGGTTGCCGTGATCGGAGGTGAGCACGATCAAATCCGTTCGGTTCTTCCAAGCGGAGAAGAGGCCGTCCAAAACGGCGTCGACGGATTCCAGCAGTTCGACGGCCCCGTCGAATGAGGAACGGTGACCGGCGTAATCCGTGGGCCAATAGTCGAACCAGGAGAGCGCATGCGCCTGGGCGATGTCGGCCAGCAATTTGCCGGCTTCGGCGGGCGCATAGACGGGCGCTGGGGGGAAATCGGGCTGTGCGACCCATCCGGCGCCGGTGAAATCGGCGGACATCGCCCGTCCCTGGCGCAAATCCTCGTCGGTCATCAGTTCGAATCCGGCTGTGGTGACGGCGAAGGGAATCGCGGAATACAGGCGGCGGCCGGATTTTACGGCTTCGAAATAGCGAGGCGGATAAGCGTTGATCAGCGCCGCACGTTCGCCTTTTCGACGGACCAGGGCGAACAGATTGTCCTCTGTGAGTATGTTCCGAATGGCGGGATTCGGTTTGGGCCCGTAGTGTGTGCCGATTTCCGCCGATACGTTGCGGCCCGTGAGCAGGCTGGCCTGGCCGGTAGCCGACTGCGGCAGCCCCGCGACACCCATGCACGCGTCCACGGCGAGAAGCGTCGCTCGTTCGCCGACAAAAGGTGCCGAGCCGGCCAGCAATCTGCGGCCTTCCAACAAGCCGATCAATGCCGGCATACGCGCGACGGCGAAGGGATTGCGTTCCGGTTCATCGGCGCCCAGTCCGACGCCATCGAGGAAGAGCATCAAAACGCGCGCCATCACGGCTTCCGTTGGAAGGTGAACCAGGCTGAGGTCCTTCGCCGTTCGGTCCCGAGAGTCGCGTCGAGGCATTCGAATTCCGGGGAGAACAGCGTTTTGATTCTGGCTACGTTTAGCGGATCGTCCCGGGTTTCAGCTTCGTCATGCAGCCAGGCGTAGAGTAGAAATGAACCTTTCGGTTTCAACCAACGTTTGAGGTTGGCGGCATACCGTTCTCTCGCATCTCCGCTCAAACTGTGAAAGCAGCCGATATCGAGCGCGAGATCGAAAGGGTCGCCGAGATTCCGCATCGTGGTCACGTCACCCTGTCGAAAATCGATCGCCGCGCTTGTTTTGTGCGCTTTCCTGCGGGCGCGCCGGATGGCGAGTATCGAAATGTCCACAGCTACGACCTGCCAGCCGTGTTTCGACATGGTGAGGGCATTCGTGCCGGTGCCGCAGCCCAGGTCGAGGGCGCGGCCGGGTGAATGGGATGCGAGAAATGCCATCAATTCCGGCGGCGAAATTCCGGTATCCCAGGGCGTACTGTGGATTAAATAAGAGAATTCAAACAGGATTTGACGGATCACGATAATTCCATGAGCGCGCTTCGCAGGGAGGCCTTGTTTATCGCACCGAGCTTCCGCCAGCGCTCGTTTCCATCGCCGTCGAGCAGGATGAAGGTGGGCGTGTACTCGAAACCATAGCGTTCCATGAAGCCTCGAGATGCGGGGTTTTGCACGTCCAGGTGGATCACATCCAGTTCCTGCTGGAATTCGGTTTCGATCCCATCCACGATGGGTTTCATGGCCATGCAAGCCATTCAAAATCGGCTTTGGAATTCGAGCAGGACCGGTTTGCCATTTCCGATTCTGGACTGGTTACGCTGGCCTAGACCGCTGCCGGGATAGAAAATAAAGTACAGCGCCGCCAATACGAACGCCAGCCCGAGCAGCACCAGCAGGCGGGAAGTGGTTATTCCACCGGCGCCAAGGATCACCGCGGCGGCAACCAGCACTGTGCCTGCGAACACGAAATAGGAATGTTGGTTGACGAATCTCATCGCTTCATACCCGTGAATGAAATTGTAACATCTTTGACAACAACCCCCTCCTGCTTTACAATCTCTTGGTTAGGATACCTCGTTGGAAGGGCCCCAATCGAATGAAAGAATACGCAACAGAATTCATACGTAATGTTGCCTTAGTGTCTCATGGTGGTGCAGGAAAGACCTCCCTGGGCGAGGCGATGTTGTTTCTGACCGGTGTGATCAACCGCATGGGCAGGGTCGAAGACGGCAATACCGTTTCCGACTTCGAGGAGGAAGAGATTCGCCGTAATCTCTCACTCTCGACGTCCATTCTGCCGGTTGAATACAAAGACCACAAGGTCAATTTGCTGGATACGCCGGGTTACACCGATTTCATCGGTGAAGTCATTTCAGCGCTGCGGGTGGCGGACGGCGCCGTGATCGTCGTCGATTCGGTCGCTGGTGTGGAGGTTGGCACCGAGCTGGTCTGGGATTACTGCGATACGTTCAAGCTGCCGCGCTTCGTCGTGATCAGC
>DAOUEE010000134.1:0-2709 GCA_034430695.1 Anaerolineales bacterium
ACCGAACCGGTGATCAAACCCTGAACAGCGCGGAGCAGAACAAGCTGCTCGGCTGAACGGACGAAAGCCATGAGCAGGATGATCCCTGCGCCGCCGAAACACGCCCGCTGAATCATGAGTTTTCGGCCATAGCGATCGGCAATTGCACCCCATACGGGTGAGGCGAGCATCATGCAGAAAGCTTGTGCCGAATAAACCAGGCCGGCCAGAAGTTCGAGGCTGAGCCCGGAAGTCGAGCCCAGGGCTTCGACGTACAGTGGAAGGAACGGAAAGACGCTGGAAAAGCCGACGGCAGTGATGATCTGCGCGAAAAAGGTGACATACAGCGTGCGCCGCCATGCTTCGGAGATATGAAAATCAGCCTGTTTCCCAAACATCATGCTTCACAAATTTCTCTTGGTTTTTGTTCAGCGCGCGAGATTTGAAATTGTAACCGCTTCAAGCGAATCGGCAAGGTCGAAGCCGAATATCTGCGCGTAGAAGGAAAGTTCGGCTTCGAGGCTGCGTTTGAGGCTTTCCGCACGCCGGAATCCGTGGCCTTCATCGGGGAATGTGAGGTAGGCGAATGGTAATTTCTTCTCGCGCAGCGCTTCGATCAACGTTTCCGACTGGGAGGGCGGAACGATCTTGTCACGCATACCTTGAAAGACGATCAGGGGACTCGATAGTTCCTGCGTGTGATGGATCGGCGAGCGGTCGAGATACAACTGTCTTTCGGCAGGGTAAGGGCCGATCAGATACTGCAGGTACCCGGATTCGAACTTGGGTGAGGAACTGACCAGCATTTCGGCGTCCGCAACGGCGTAGTAAACGGCGCCTGCGCGAAACAGATCGTGGAAGGTGAGCGCGCACAACGTGGTCCAGCCGCCGGCACTGCCTCCGCGCATGATCAAGCGTTTGGGATCCGCTTCGCCAAGATCGACAAGATTACGAGCTGCGCAGAGGCAGTCCTTTGTATCGACGTGCCCCCATTGACCCCGCAACGCTTCACGATAGGATCGTCCGTAGCCTGAACTGCCGCGGTAGTTCACGTCGAGGACGCCAAAGCCACGGCTGGTGAAGAATAGGAATTCGGGCTGCAGGAAGGGATGTGCGGCGGAGGTCGGTCCACCGTGGCAGCGCACAATCAGCGGGGCCAATTCGTCCGCCGGGGAGTCATAATCCGGATTCGCAGGAGGGTAGTACAGCGCGTGGGCGACTTCGCCGTCGAACGTTGGGTAGTCGATCGGACGAGGCCTGGAGAGGTATCCGGCTTCGATCTCGAATGATGCACCTCGATAAACGACCTTCGGTGAGCCATCATCGAGATTGATGCGGACGACGGCGGGGCGCATTTCGAAGTTGCCGCCCAGGAACCAGATGTTCTCTTCGCCGTCACTGGCCAGGTAGGGAATCGCCGTAAAAGGCGTGTCGAGCTTCCGGAAACTGCGGGACTGGGGTTCGTAGAGGCCCAGGTGCTCCAGACCGTCTTTCCAGAACACGCAGGCGATGCGGCCCTGCGAGAGAAACGCATAGCGTGTGTAGCCGAACGACCAGGCCGGCCGATCGAGATCGGCTTCGATGTCGAAGATTCGATCGACGAGCGATCCGTTCCAGCGGTAGAGGTTGCTCCAATTCGAACGATCCGAGAGGAAGTAGAGATTCCCATCCGGACTCCAGGATGGATTGGAGATCCACTCCGCAGCGCTTCCTGCGATTTTATCCGCTGGCGAAATCGAGCCGTCGGGACGAAATTCCGCTGACCATAATTCCGTTCCTTCCCACGGCATGCGGGGAAGATCCCAGGTTAACCAGGCGATGCGGCGTCCGTCCGGGCTGATCCTGGGGCTGGCGTAGAAATCGCTGCCTCGAACGACGGTTTTGACCTCGCCAGCACCGTCGCTTTGAACGGCCACTATATCATTCTGCACCTTGCCGTTTGAATCATGACGCTCGCGGACACAGAGTATCAATTGACCATCCGCTGCAGGAGAGCCGTCCGCAAAGCGCCAGGATTCGCCGGTGGGCGGTTCGGGCGTGATCGGGATGGGTGTACCACCCGCTGCGAGCCGGTAGAGGCGTTGATCCGCCTCGTTGGAAAAGAAAACCGTGCCCGCGTGTACGCAGTAATCTCCACCGCCGTACTCGTGGACGCGGGTGCGTGCGCTGTATCCTTCCGGGATGATCTCGGCAATGCTGCCGTCCTCTCTCCGGCACACTATGGTGTTCCGGCCGCCGACTTCCGGTTTGGGCTCGATCCAGTAGACGGACCTGCCGTGCACTTGAATCTCGCGCAGCATCCCTCCCCAACCAGACCCGTTTGCTGCGACAAGTTCCGACGAAATGGGTGATTTCCAGGAGCCGTAAGGCGCGGTTTTTTGGCCGGTCATATGCGCGTCAGGGACAGGCGTTTTCGAGATGCTCTTCGTACGTTTCGGCGAATGCGTGCCGGCCCGATCCGTCACACAGCGCACGGAAGTACAGGTAGCTGCTGTCGGCGGGGAAGGCAACTGCGTTGAGCGCCGATGCGCCCGGATTGGCGATCGGGCCCGGCGGCAGGCCGGCGTATCGGTAGGTGTTGTATGGGGAGTCAATTTCCAGATCGGAGTGACTGAGCGGCGCCTTCCACCATCCGCCGGTCTGCGGGCCCAGGGCGTACTGTACGGTAGGATCCGCTTCCAATTTCATGTCCAGAGACAAGCGCCGCAAGAAGACCGAGGCGATCAGCGG
>DAOUEE010000135.1:0-16972 GCA_034430695.1 Anaerolineales bacterium
AGCGTCGATGCTTATCGTCTCGGCCGTGATTTCGGTCGGGTTGGCATATTCCACCTGGGACGCCATCGCAATTTATGCGGGAAAGGGATATGGCATTGCGCTTGAAGGATCGATTCTCGCTGGCAAGGAGTGGGGAGCTCTCGGTTTGTCGCGGCCAATGAACTTACCGATACTGATTTCCTTGTTTCGATTCCTGGATGGAGACGTCCTGCCGGGTTCAAAATTATTGTATCCCCTGTTCTTCGCCAGTCTTCTTGGTGGAACATATGTCTTCTGGAGGAATCAGCGCGTCGATAAGTTGGTGGCCGCGCTAGGCACATTATTCTTGGGATCGCTGCCCATCGTGTTTCAGCACAGCACCAGAGGGTATACCAATCTGCCTTTCTGCGTTTACTTACTTCTCGGAGCCTTCATCGGGGTAGAGGGCATCCAGCGAATGGATCGTAACCGGCAGAGATGGAGCGGGCTTATGTTGGCTCTGGCTTGTTGGACGCGTTCTGAGGGGGCGTTTTTAGCTCCATTGCTGATGGTAACGCTTCTGCTCGTTCATCGTTACCAGAGAAGAGGGAAGGTCTTTCGCGTAGATTGGATTTCCCCTGTTGCAATCATGCTTGGATTCTGGTTCTTATTCACACAAACGCATAACGGCAACATCGTCGTACAGCACACCCTGAA
The DNA here is from genome assembly GCA_034430695.1 of Anaerolineales bacterium. GTDB lineage: Bacteria > Chloroflexota > Anaerolineae > Anaerolineales > E44-bin32 > WVZH01. The sequence goes on from DAOUEE010000135.1 coordinate 676, forward strand.
GGCCGCTTTTGAAGCCTGGTTGGCCTTCGATTTTCATCTCGACGCCATTTATGAAACATTGCGCTTCATCGGCGCACAGGTTCTTAAGTTGGAAGTCTGGGGGTTGATTCTTCCCATGGTGCTACTTCTCGCCATTCGTAATCGGAGAAACTTGGCAGCTCTACGCGGCTGGGGTGAGATTTCCATTTTGGCGCTGTCATTCCTCATGGGTTTCTCCACCCTCGCGCTCTATTATCTCGCCTCCTTTACCCGCGATCTGCAATTACAGCTCGAGACGAGCGCAGACCGCATTGTCCTCCCCACCGGCATACTGATCTTGATCTGGGCCGTTATGACTGCGGCAGATCCATTGCGTGAGGTCAAGCGTCTCGGCTGATAAACCGGTCGAAGATAGGGCTTCTTCGTTTCATCCCTCAGGATTGCCACCCTGAACAGTAAGATATTCCTGGTATGCTTTCCAGCCAGGGCACCAAGTCGAGTGCCAGCGCCAGAAGCGTGCGAGCAGGGAGTTGGGTTTCGCTTCCGCACGTTTGCGGATCGGGCAATCGGCACAGCGAATTTCTCTCCCGTTGCATTCGACCATGATTACATTCTCCTGTGGTAAATCTCAAATCGTTCCGCTGCGTTATGCGTTGTACGCGAAGCGCCCTGTTTGCCAGGAAACGGTTTTCTTGCGAGCCGTTCGCGACTGAGCGCGGCAGCGGAGACATGTTTCCGCATCTGCCTCACAGTCCGGTGGAATCTTTTCGTATTGTACAATATATCGACCGAGACCCGCTCGACGATGTTATCACGCCGTCGGAGAATCTTCGATTTGCTGCGAATCGATTTGCATTGAGAAAGAGGACACAGATGGAATATCGAAATTGGGACGTACGTATCGAGGATCGCATTCTCACCCTGAGCCTCCGGCGCTCCGATCAGCAGAACACCCTGAATGCTGAAACGATGATCGAATTGCAAAAGGTCAGTACACGCATCCGTAACGATGACGCCGTACGCGTGGTCATCCTGCGAGGTGAAGGACGCCACTTCTCCACCGGCGTTGATATCCAGATGCTTGCGGAGAGAATGGATTTGCCTTCGGATGAAAACCGCCGCTTCCTGGCCGGCTTGCAGCGGTGTCTGGATGACTTTGAACTGCTGGGAAAACCGACGATCGCCAGGCTGCATGGATTTTGCATCGGGGGTGGGCTGCTTCTGGCGCTGTGCTGCGATTTCCGCATCGCCAGCAAACGTACGGTCTTCAGCCTGCCGGAGATCAAATTGGGGCTTCCCTTTTTGTGGGGCACCCGGCGCATCACGCGCGTGGTTGGCATGCCCGCAGCAAAGGAAATATTGTATTTCGGCGGGCGTTTCGGCGCCGAAAAGGCGCGGCAGTACGGCCTGATCCACCAGGTTGCGGCGCCGGATGAACTCGATCGAGCGGTCGATGATATGGCGAAGCGCCTGCTCGAATCGCCTGCAAAGGCGCTGGAGCTGTCCAAACGAATCGTCCACGCCGGCGACGATCTGACCTTGCGCGAAAGTCAGAATCTCGAACTCGAGATCGTAGCCGACTTACTCGCCGGTCCGGAAACGAAAAATGCATTCAAAAATTATATTGAGAAACGCGGCGTCATGGACTGATGTGTTCCATAAGTACCGATTTGGTGCGGGCATTGAACAATCGATTCCCTCATACGATAGAATCCAAATAGATTTCATTTGAAATCAAACTGATCCTTGACTCAAAGAACAATACAGGCTTAATCTTGTGACGTTTTGAGATTGTATTTTTATAGAGACAATGTGTGGAATGCGTTCGTATCCAAGGGAACGTGGAAGGGATTGAGGTTGATGGATATTACGTTGAAGCCGAAACGCATCGCGATGGTATTTCTATCTGTTGCTCTGATCATGGTCATTGGCCACATCGGCGGTCGCATCAGCGATCATTTCTACGGCAGGACGTTCGGTTTTTATTTCTTCGATCTCAATCGCGAGGACAGCATTCCCACTTTTGTCTCTTCGGCCGGATTGGGGATTTGCAGTCTTTTGTTGTTCGTCGTCGCATATATCGTTAAACGAAATCGTTCCTCGGATTTTCTGTATTGGATCGTCCTCGCCGTCATCTTCTTGTACATGGCGATCGATGAGACGGTCCGCATTCACGAGAAGTTGGGCGGACCGCTGCGCGGTGTAGTTAATCCCCAGGGACTCTACGACATGGTGTGGCTGATCCCGTACGGAATACTGGTTCTCCTGGTTGGCGTTTTTTACTTGCGATTTGTCCTGCGCCTGCCTCGTGAAACGAGAATGCTTTTCATTGTCTCAGGTCTGGTTTATCTTACCGGTGTCGCTGGATTCGAGTATCTTGGTGGGCGGCAGGATGCATTGCACGGCGTTGGGAATTTCGCTTATCAGGCGTATGTAGTCCTGGAAGAGGGGCTTGAATTACTCGGTATGGGACTCTTCATGTATTCGATATTGAATCACATCAGCATTCAATACGGACCGGTGCGCTTCATCGTGCCGGTAAAACCCGCCAAGAACCCAAGCGAGTCCCAGACAACGGAAACATCCACCACGTCGACGGAACCTTGAGCATAAGCAGCAATCGAGCAGTGTTGGCCTCTTCAACTTGTCGATCGGAATTTGGTATTCAATCGTCGGGCAACTGTAAAATGTACTCGTAAGCGGAAAGAGCGGCCTTCGCACCTTCGCCGACGGCAATTAAGACTTGTTCGGCAATCAAGTTCGTCACGTCCCCGGCGGCAAATATGCCCTCGGCGGAGGTCTTGTTGGTACCGTCGATTTTGATTCGGTCTAATTCGTCCAGTTCTACCAGGTCCTCGACGATCTGCGATTGGGGTACCAGCTCGAGTTCCACGAAGAACGCATCCGCTTCTAGTTCGAGTTCTTCTTTATCCTTGCGAATCGTGATCCGGCGTGCGTAGTCGTCCCCTTTCACGGCCGTGACCCTGAAGCCCTCGTATACTTCAACGTTCGGGGCAGTCCGCACCTTGCGTCCCAGCTGCGATTCTAGGTCGCCGTGGGAAGGCGCGACGAGGCTCACCGTGTTGGCGATGCGAGCCAACTCGGCTGTCGATCTCAGCGCCAACAGTGTGTCGCCGATCACTACGGCTTTCCGGTCGATGAACAGCGGTGCGTAGGATACTGCGCTGTAGCACAGGCCGCGCATCATGTATTCTTTCTCGCCGGGCACGTCGAGCAGTCTGCCGAGTGCGCCCGTAGCGACGATCAACGTCTTCGTTTGGAATATTTTCCCCTCGCGGGTCGCAACTTCATAACCTCGATCGATTTTCTTGATTTTCTCCGCCTTGTCGAAAACCCGGGCGAATTCCAGGTAATTGATCTCGTTCATGAAGCGGTTGACGATCTCCTCTCCGGAGATGACGAGGTATTTATTGACGAAGGGAAGCTGGAGACGATAGTTGGTCTTGCCCCCCAGATCGCGGGTGATGAGAAGCACGTTCAGACGTTTGCGCAGCGCATATATGGTCGCCGTAAGGCCGGCAGGGCCTCCACCCAGGATGATTAAGTCATACATTGTCTCTTACTCCTCCCCGTTTGCCATGGGAATAAAGCCTTCGGCCATCATGCATGCCGTCAGTTCTCTCGAGCGGCGGATGATCTTTTCGGCTTTTTCGTGTTCCTCTTCGTACGTCAAAGGTTTCTGGGCGATTCCCTCTTCGACGGCTTTCGTCGCCACGGCAGCAGCTTCTCTCGGAAAGACTTCCCATTCATCCATATTAGGCAAAATATACTCCGGACTCAATCCTTTTTCCTCCGCCATCGATGCCAGCGCTTCGGCTGCAGCCAAGCACATCGAGTCCGTAATGGTTTTGGCGCGCACATCGAGCGTACCGCGAAAAATCCCCGGAAAGCCGAGCGAATTGTTGACCTGATTGGGAAAATCAGAGCGGCCAGTGGCGATCACGGCGGCGCCGGCTTCCTGTGCTTCCCAGGGCCAAATTTCGGGAACGGGATTGGCGCATGCAAAGATGATCGCATCCTTGGCCATGCCGGATACCCATTCGGGCAGGATGGTTCCCGGCCCGGGTTTCGAGAGGGCGATGACGACGTCCGCACCTTTCATGGCCGCGGCGGTATCCCCCGTGCGGCCTTCCTCATTGGTGATCTTGCAGAATTTCCATTTATCGACGTATTCTGCTTTGCGCATCTCCAAATCCTTGCGGTCTTTGTGCAAGATGCCTTTGCTGTCGACCATGCGGCAGAGTGCAGGCGTGGCGCCCGAAGCGAAAATTAGCCGCGCGCAGGCGACGTTCGAAGCACCCGTCCCGATGAAAGTGATTTGGACTTCGTCGAGTTTCTTGCCGACGATTTTCAATGCGTTCATCAAAGCTGCCAAAGTGACGGTTGCCGTACCTTGTTGATCGTCGTGCCAAACGGGAATCTCTGCGCGGGCACGCAGGGTGTCGAGGATGCGAAAACATTTCGGCTGGGAGATGTCCTCCAGATTGACTCCGCCGAATCCGGGCTGCAGGAGCAGCACCGTTTCGATGATCTTGTTCGGGTCTTTTGTATCGAGCATGATCGGCCATGCGTCCACACCGCCCAGATACTTGTAGAGCAGCGCTTTGCCTTCCATGACCGGCAGACCGGCTTTGGGCCCGATGTCGCCCAATCCCAGGACGCGGGTGCCGTCGGAAACGATGGCGACCGAGTTCCATTTATGGGTATATTCGTATACGAGATCGGGATCATCTTCGATCGCCTTGCAGGGGGCTGCCACTCCGGGCGTGTACCAGATGGCGAAGTCGTTGAAATCGCGGACGCGCGCTTTCAGCGCGACTTCGACCTTGCCCTGGTAGAAAGGATGGAGGCGCATCGCGTCTGCGGAAGGTTTTTCTGCCTTCGCCAGCAATTCCTCGATGTTGAGATGCGGTGACTCCTTAGCCATACGAATACCCTCCTTGTTCGCGAACGATGAAGGCTGGGTCTTGAATGGTTACTTTCGGATCACAGACGACCCATCTTGCGGAGTTATCCCATTTCACCCAAGACGGCTCTCTCGGGGTTACAGGCGTAAGTATGAGTCTGCGTAGATCACCTTGTTGAGCAGGATCTGCACGGTCTTCCAGATTTCGACTTGCTTCGGATCCGACATGTCCACCAGGTCCTGCGTCGGTTCCTCCATGGCAGCGACGGCGTCGAAAATCTTCAGGTTCAAGGCTTTGACCGGCGTGCTGTCGTCGCGTGTTTCTACGGCGTGAATGGTCTCCATCAACTCCTTGTCGAGTGGATTGAGGATCGCCGAATCGCATCCCACGGCCAAGAGCATGATCACGAAAACGCGATCGATGAGCGGGCGCATTTCGTTGGGCACGGAGTTCGAAACGTTGGAAAGTCCCACCGTCGTCATCGGGGGTGGGTCCATGACCATCTTCAGCATGCGGATGGTTTCGATGGATTCGGGAACGTACTCCTGGCATCCGGAGACAGTGAGGATCAGGGGATCGATGTAGAGATTCTCCATCGGTATGCCCAATTCCTGGGCGCGCGGAATGAGCTTTTCCATGGCGATACCGACGCGCTCGTCTGCGCTGACGGGGATGCCGCTCTTCTCCATGCAAAGGGCGATCAGTTTTGCATCGTACTTTGCCGCCAACGGAGGCACGTTCGTCAAACGCTCGACTTCGGCCGACGTGGAATTGATCATGGCGTTCGACCCCACTCGTTTGAGCCCGGTCTCGATGGCTGCCAGGTTGGTCGTGTCGAAGCTCAGCGTCATTCCGGGAACGGCTTCCTGCATGCAGTCCACCAACCAATCGACCACTTCCGGTCCGTCTTTTTTACGCGGTCCGACGTTCAGGTCGATAACGTCGGCGCCGGCTTTTTTCTGCCGGCGGGCGAGATCGACGAAGAATCCTCCATCGCGATCCTTTAGCGCCTCCTTCACCTTCGGTGAGACGATATGGATGTTCTCTCCGATTTTGTACATGGATCTTCTCCTATCGTAAGTATGATGGTTTCCTGCTGGTCTAGCCTTCGTTCAAGATTCGGTCGGCTAATTGGTTTACCGCTTCGGCTGCGGGTGAATTTCCGTTGAGTTGGATTAGAGGCATTCCCAATGCGTCGAGGCGGTTGATGTTCTCGTCGGCCGGGATGATCGCCGCAATTTCCAGATTCAATCCTTCGATGGCATCCTGCAGCGGCTGCGGCATGTCGCCTTTCACGCGATTGACGATCAATTCTGTACGCTTGACGTTCACTTCGAGCGTTTCCGCCAATCTGGCCATCTCACCCGCCGTACGCACGCCGCGCAAGGTGGGGTCCGTGACGAGCAGCAGGAGATCGACGTCGCGCGTCGTGCGCCTGCTGATGTGTTCCATTCCGGCTTCGTTGTCGATGACGATCGTCTCGTACGTGCGGCCGATATCATCCACGATCTGACGCAGCAAGTGGTTGACGGCGCAGTAGCAGCCCTGGCCTTCCGGCCGGCCCATGGCGAGCAAATCGACCCGCTCTCCCTCTTCGATCGCCATGCGCACTTCACGGTTGAGATATTCGTGGCGGCTGATCGATACCCCAAGCTGCCCGGCTTGCGCCGTTTCACTCATCGTCTCGCGGATTTCTCCGACCGTATCCGGTTCGGGGACACCGAGGGCCATGTGTAAATTCGTGGCTGGATCGGCGTCGATCGCCAGAAGCGCGCCGCGCACCCGCTGGCTCAACGTGTGAATGAGCAGCGCTGCGAGCGTCGTTTTTCCCGTCCCGCCTTTACCGGCGAGTGCAATGGTTTTCGTCATTTCTACCACCTCAAGCAGTTCTCACTATCCTCAACGAACGTTTACCATACTCCGATTCTACTTCGGTTCAATCTCCAGGCGTTCCTTTTTTCGTGCTGTAGCGCTCCCAGATTTCAGCCACGCTCGGAAAGCGGTTGATTTCGGTGTGGGGCAGAAAGAGCGCAGCGGTGAAGGCGTCGTAAAACGTGTTGTCCGCCGAGAGTTCGACGTAGGTCATCTTCTCGGCGATGGCGCGAATTTGTTGGCGTGCGTCATAGGACAAGAGCGCCATGTAGCTGCCGAGAACGGAGGTGTTTCCCAGGAAATTGAACCTGTCCCAGGGGAGATCGGGCAGCAGACCGATCTTGATGGCGTTCTCGACGTTGATGTATTTGCCGAATGCGCCGCCCACCAGCATCTGCTGCACGTCCTCCAGCTCGACGCCGACGCTGTCGGCCAGGACGCTGAACCCGGCGTAAATGGCCGCTTTGGCGCGCATCAGATTATCGACATCCACTTTGTTCAGGGCGATGTCTCGGCCGTGCCCGGTTTCTTTACCCCAGACGACGACGTATTCCGGACCGTATTGGCCCTGGCGTACACGCGGGGTGTCGAGTTCAAGTTTGAAATTTCCTGCCCGGTCCACGACGCCGGTGACGAAAAGCTCCGCCAGGAGCGAGATCAAACCGGAACCGCAGATGCCGACCGGTTTCTTGCTGCCGATGACGCGAATGGTGGGTTCGTAGGTGTTGGTGTTCACCCACACCTCTTCGATGGCGCCCAGCGTGGCGCGCATGCCGTCGATGACGCCGGCGCCTTCGAATGCGGGGCCGGCCGAGCAGGCGCAGGTGACCATCCATTCGTTCGTCCCCAGGACGGTCTCCCCGTTCGTACCCACATCGATGAACAGGGTCAGGTCTGGCGCGTCGGACAGCTTGCTGGCCAGTACGCCGGCGGTGATGTCAGCGCCGACGTAGGAAGCGACGGCGGGCAGGCAGTCCACCTGGGCCAGAGGGTAGAGGTTCAGATCCAATTCATGAGCGCGGAAGGTGGAAGGTTGGTTGGCGGCTGGAACGTAGGGCGTGAGCCGAATGCTTTCCGGCGGTATGCCCAGGAAGAGGTGCATCATCGTGGTGTTTCCCGCCACGCTGACCTTGTAGATTTGCTGCGGAGAAACGCCGGTGCGTTTTTGCAATCGATCGAGTAAAGTGTCGATGGTCTCGCGCACCAGGTCGTAGAGCTTTTGCAGGCCGTCCCCCTTGGAGGCAAAAACGATGCGCGAGATCACGTCCTCCCCGCGGGCGATCTGGCCGTTGTATTCGGAGGCCTGGTTCTTGACTTCGCCGCTGGTCAGGTCGACGAGAAAGGCCGTTACGGTCGTCGTGCCGATGTCGAGCGCCAATCCATAGAGGTGGATCGGGTCGGCTTGAATATCGATCAATTCCGCCGAGTCGCTGTCTGGCGCATCGAATGCCAGGACGACCCACGGCGACCAGGATGTTTTTCGAAGCGTCTCACCCATGCGCCGCAGGACGGATACCGGGGTGCGCAGATGCTCGACCCCGAGCTGCCGGAGTGTTTTGCGCAAACGGCTGAGGTCATCCAGATTGTCGTTGATCGAGGGAGAGGACAGCTCGAGTTGAAAGGCGCGTACGGTTTGGTGAACGGCGGGATCGTATGCGAAAGGCAGCTCGACCTTGCGCGCGGTTTTGTCGGTCACCAGACGGCGCTCGATCTTTTCCTGTTCCGGGATCGTGACCGTGAGGTCGCCCTCGATGATCGTCTGGCAGGCGAGCGCATATCCGGCGGCGATGTCCTCCGCCGAAATACGGATCGTCGAACGCCTTCGGGCTCCTTCGCCCTCGACGATGACGGCGCAGCGGCCGCAGCGTCCCTGCCCGCCGCAAGGCTGCTGGATTTCCAACTGGGCTTCCTGCACGGCGTCGGTGATCAGAGCTCCCGTGGGAACATCAACGCTTTGACCGGCGGGTAAGAAGTGTATTTTGTGGGTCGCCATGTCGCTTTCTACCTCGTTAATACGTATCGAGACGTTGCGCGCAACGTCTCGATATGGACATTCCTTGATGCTTTCACTGATCGTAACCTGCTACGCATGTCGATTATATCCCATGCGGCTTTGGATCGATCCGGTCGGTATAGGCTCAATTAGGCCACACGCTGTCGAGGAAGCCCTTGATGTCGACTGCCTCGCGAGGGCCGACCAGAATTTTCCAGCCCGGCAGTTCTTCTTCCAACTCGCCCGAGATCGCGGCGACATGGCCGGGAATGATCAGCTTGTGGTGTGTGACTTTATCGGCGACGTTGAACGCCTTGATGTCCTTGGCGATGCGTTCCGCATCGAATTTACCGGCCGCCCAGGCTGTGAGTACGCTCATGCCTTCCGAATCGGCAACCAACAACCATCCGGGTTTCCCAGCACCTTCCACCTCGTTGGCAACCGAGAAGTAGGTGATCGAGAAATTGGTGGTCACCATGAGCGGTGCGTCCGGTTTCGGTTCGTTGATCTCGTACAAACCGGGCTGAACCTGGATTGGTTTCTGTGGGTCGGTGTAGATGTTCTGGCGCAACACCAGCAAGGCATACAGGCTGGCAGGGTTGAACGTGTCGAGCACGATCAGTCCGCCGTATTTGGCAATCTGTTCGGCGGCGAGCAGGGTTTCGTCGGCGTCCGGTGCGGTCCCCGGGAAGCTGATGATCGGATACCCCAGGGGGCGGAAAGTCTTTTTCAGCGCCAATCGACGGATGGCGGTGAGTTTGTTCAGCGAATCGTGATATCCACCGAGAATCGGGTCCAACACCACGTCCTCGACACCGGCATCCTTGAGTTTCTGCGTCAGGTCGGCCAAGCCGTCGAGCGTCTCGGCACGTACGGCCAGGGGAACGTCTTTCTCCTTCGCGACTTCGGCCATTGCTTCCCAATTGTCTGCGTCGGCGGCGTACAGCAGTGGACGCGCTCCTTCTGCGGCTTCCAGGCCTGCCTTGGCCAAATCCGCCGAATTGGCGATCAAGATCAACGGCTTCTTGCTGGCTTCGTTGACGGCTTTCACGGCAGACGCGAAGGTTGCGGGATCGCCCGAAGAGGCTTCGACGGCGAAGCCGTCCAGGTAAAGGTCGATGCCCACATAATCCACGTGGAAGGCGCTTGCCTCGCTGGCTTTTTCTTTCAGTGTCCCGGCGTCCACGTCGTCTTTCAATCTCAGAAAGAGACCGCATTTGTTGAAGAAAGTCTTCTCGTGCCGGAAGAGGACCGTCTCGTTCCCGACCTTCACTTCACCTTCTTCGTTCTTGAGTTCGACCAGGCGAATGGGCGGCGAGGAAGCCGCTTCGAGTTTGGCTTTGGCCTCGTCGCTCACGTAAGGGCAGTCGTCCAACGTAGCCTGCTTGGCGGCCAGTTTCATGGCGAAGGCCAGGCAGGTGGGGAAACCACACTCCTTGCAGTTGGTCTGTGGTAGCAATTTGTAAATCTCTAGTCCGGTTAAGGCCATCTTCTTCCTCCGCGCTCGTTAAGCCGTCTGGGGTTGGATCAGATCATCGATCAGGTTGCGCACGCGTTTCAGCGTTTCGGGATGACGCAACACGATCAGATCTGCTCCGGAGTGAATAATTGTCGTGGCGGTAATGGCTTCCCAATCAAGCGCACGTTGCTTCCAGTCTCCCCATGTATCCGGAACGTCCTCGCCGACTTTGGATTCCTTCACCTTCCAGGTTTCCTCGCCCGGCGTGACGATCATCGGTTGTTGGGTCATCGTATCGCCCTGCAGCGCGGCCAGGCGCAGACGTTCCATGACGGAGTAGCCGTATTCGATTCCGTATCCCAATGCCCCGGTGGTCGGATCCATGACGATGCGTTCGAGCGGCATGCCCATGTCGTGAATCAAGATGATCAGCTGCTTGGAGAGATTGACGTCCATAGGGGTTTTGGATTGCACCAGGTGATCGTGCGCCAGGGCGGCGGCGACGATGGTGCGGTAGTTGTTCTCCTCGCAGAGACCCAGCAGCAGGCGTTCGCCTTTGCCTTCTTCGGCGACGGCAACGATCAATTCGTTGTCCAGGTCGGCTTGGCCCGGGCCGATCACGGCCAGGGGAAGCCCGCTGGCTTCCAGAACCTGGCGTACGACCTTTTTGACGTTTTCCGGCGTGTTGGGCTCGCCGTCGGGAGTCGTCGTGCTGAGCTTGAGATAGATCAAGTCGGCGCCGGCTTCTTCGGCCGCCTTGGCCCATGCGACCGGATCGCCGATCACCTCTCCCCAGGTTTCGATCAGTAACTCGGACCAATCTTCGGGTCTGCGGTCGCGGATTTCCAGGGCGAGGGCCGGGCGATTGGGGGTCTCCCCTTCGTGGAGCAAGAAAGGCATGCAGGTCTCGCCCCCGATGGTCAAGGTTTTTGTGCGTGTTCCGCCATCATCGGCCGTAGCGCCGATGGTTACCAGGCGTACACTACTGGTGTACTTTTCTTTCGGGATTTCAACGGTCATTGGGATTTCGTCCTCCTACGGGATTGACAGGAAAGGGACCGGGGATCGATGCTTCGAATGCCGTCTGTTTCGAGACAGCCTCATTCCGAAACCCGACCCCTGGACTTGCTTTCCCGGTTTTAGATCATTGACTCCATCTCGAGCGCTGGATGTCCTTTCTCTTGAAGGTATTCGAGCAATCCTTCCACGTCGGTGCAAATGGTTTCGTCGGCGATTTTTTCGATTAGATCGGAATCGCCCTCTCGCTCGGCCACCTGGGTGAGTTCTTCCGCCATCTGCTTCTTCAGAACGGAGGACATCCAAACCACGCGCTTGAAACCACCGTCGGCGGAGATGAACTTGGGGCTGGTGATGTAGAATTTCCCGTGGCCCATCACGCCCGGGGTTTGCAGTCCGCCGCCGGCCACACCGGCCAGAGTCGAGAAGGTCATGCCGGCCGGCGTCATGCTGGTGTCCTCGCGGCTGACGATCATGATGCCGTTGGCTTCGGGGATCAACATGGCGATGCACTCGAAACAGCCGCATGCCGTCATCGGATTTTCCATGATGGAATACATCGAGACTTCGCTGACGCTTCCGTGGGAGGCTTTGACGGCGTATTCGTTGATGCCCGTGTAATAGCCCTTGACGGCGTCGAGCTGTTCGCCTTTATCAATCGGCTGGTTCGGACCCGTGGGATTGATCTGGTACGAAGCTTTGCAGTCCAGCCAGTTGTAGGCGCCGCACAAACCGAGGCGTTCGGGGCTGACGATGCAAACGTGATCCGGCGCGAAGGATTGGCACAGGGTGCAGGAATAGAAGGTGTCCACACTCTCGTCGACCATTGCGCCGATGCGCAAGTTGCGCTCGTCGTAGGCTGCGCGCGCTTTTTCCAGCCATTCGGCGTGCAGTTCGGGTTCGGTGATGATGGTGACTTCGACCTTGTCGACGATCGATCCGAAATCATCGTGGTAGCGGGCGTGCAGGATGTCGCCGAAGTGTTTCAGATTGAAGCCTTTTTCGGCGGCCGTCTTGCTGATGCGGATCCAGGCGATGTCGCGCTGGCCGATGTGCTGGATGCCGGACCCGCCGTTGATGAAGTAGTGGATCTGGCGTTCGAGCACCGGCTCGAAATCTTTTTCCATCTTGCGCCCGGCGACTTTCACCAGAATGCCCAAATCTATGCTGCCCTGGTCTTCCAGCTTTTCGAAACCGTCTCCGATGACTTCGATCTTGCCGTCATCGACTTCGTCCATGTCCTCCATGAAGAGGTACTCGAAGGCCCGGCTGCGTTTGCCGCCGAATTCGACGCGCATGTCCGCCTTGCGTACGACCTCGCCCTCGAAAGCCGACCCGTAAGCGACTGGCACCGGCACTTCACTGATCTTGACCTTGACGCCGCGCACCTCGATGGCCTTTTGGACCAGTTTGGCGGCTTTCTCTTCCTCGTTGTCGCCTTCGATCTCGTTCCACGGCATCGAGATGACGTGTTCGTAGCGCGTGACCCCGGTGGGCAGAATCTCGGGAATCACTGTATCGGCGATGACGGGAAATCCGTAGGAGATCGCCCCGGCGGCGGTGGCATATTTAAGATCGTCGACCTCGCCCAAGGCCAGCACGAAGGCGAAAACGCGGAACTTGTTGTACAGCAGGATGTCGCGCCACTGGCCGCCTTTCATGCCCCCGAAAGTGAGCGCGGATCGAGTGGCGAAACCCAGCGGGTAGATCGCCCCGATGGTGTCGCGGCTGAAGGGAACGATATACGTGTCGTATCCCATCTCCACATTTTCTTCTACCAGTTGATCGATGATCGAACGCCCGTTGACGTTGCCTACGAGAAAGGTGAGAATGTTTCTCTTCTGGAGTTCGCGAACGATGGCGACGGCGGCTGCGTTGGAGTGCGCCGCGCCAGCGATGGCTGCGAAGCCGGGCATGCGCCCGTCCACCAATTGGATACCCCAGGAGCGCAGTTGGATATCGTCGATCGGTCCGTTGAGATGTCCGTTTCCGTTGGGCCCGGAACCGTTGTCTCCAGCGTCTGGGCTCGTGAAGGACGTCGATCCGGCCAACGTGAGTCCGGGATAGGGCTGAGGTTCCTCTCCATGAACGAAGCGGATACCCTCAATGATCTCTTCGGCAAGCAACGTGGCCATACCGGAGTCCAACGTCTCGCCGAGATACGGCGTCCAAAGCTTTTCATCGGGTATCGGGTGGAGCAGATTTTTTGCGTGCTCCAGGGCAAGTTCCATGTCCCCCAACGTACTGACCTCGTGCCCGAGCATTCCCAGAATAACGGGCAGATAATACGCCGTATTGGGGAAGGCGACAGGCGCATCGCGCCCCTTTTCCTCAATGGCCTTCGTCAGTGCCTTTTCTGCCTCCGCTACGATGGCGTTGGCGCCTCGAATAGCGCGAGTTGCAATGTAACGTGACATGATCTTTTCCCTCTCTACTTCGCCTGATTACCGTACACGGCATTAATACGTTCGGGCAAAGGCAATTCCACAAGTTCGTCGATTCTCCAATCGCCGCTCTGACCCCATTTGCTTGGGTCGTATTCGTGCAGCCCGAGGTCGGCGCGCTTTTTGTCAATGTGCGCCAGACTTCGACGGACGATTTCCTCGCTGTCGTTGCAGAATTCCAGTCTGCCGCCAACTTTTTCTTCCCAACCGTCGCTGATCAGGCGCGTGACTTCTTCGATGCCCGAAACGGGACTGGAGTGGCCCATGATGACATAGGCGCCGGATGCGACGCAGTAGGTGGCGATAGAAATGGCTTTCTCACTCATCCATTCCGGTGCCAATCCCACGGCGGGGATGTCGCTGATATCTTCCCCTAAGCCGCCTTCTGTGGCCATTTGGGCCAGCACGGTCAAAATACGCGAGTTATCCACGCACGAACCCATGTGCAGCACGGGAGGGATTCCCACGGCTTCACATACTTCACGCAGACCCGGACCGGCATACTCGAGTGCCGCCTCCGGAGTCATGTAGCCTTGCTTGGCGCTGGCGATCGCGCCGCATCCGGTTTCGACCACGAGCACGTCGTTTTTAATGAACTCGGTGACGACCTCTCGGTGCAGCTTGTCGTGGCAGACACGCGCGTTGTTGCAGCCGATATTGGCGACGACGCCGCGGATACGTCCAGCCGCAATGGCGTCATTGAGCGGCCGGAGGGAACCGCGGTAGACCCCACCCAGGGCATAATTTATGTATTCGTGCGAAAAACCGGGGATGAGCGGCGTGCGTTCATCGGGGATCCTCATTTCGCCGCGTTCGGGGAAGCGATCGCAGGCGGTTCGCACGATGTCCTTGGCGATCTCCATGGCACGCAGTTCATCGAATTCCATGTGGGTGGCGCCGGTGATTTTTGCCTTGGGTGACGTGGTGATCACTTCGGTGTGGAATTTATCAGCGAGCTTTACCACTCCCTGCATGATGCATTGGATGTCCACCACCATGGCTTCGACGGCTCCCGTCAGGATGGCCAATTCCTGTTGGAGGAAATTCCCTGCCAGGGGTACGCCCTGGCGCATCAGCGTCTCGTTCGCCGTGCAGCAGATGCCGCCCAGGGTGATGCCCTTGGCGCCCTTGCTTTTTGCGTACTCGATCAATTCAGGGTCTTGTGCGGCGGCGACGATCATCTCGGAGAGTGTGGGTTCGTGACCGTGAATGATGATGTTGACTTCGTCCTGTTTCAGGATGCCCAGATTCGCCTCGGAAATGACGGGGCCTGGCGTGCCGAAGAGCACGTCGGAAAGATCGGTGGCGAGCATCGATCCGCCCCATCCGTCGCCCAGCGCGGTGCGCATGGCCTGGTCGAGAATGTGTTCCGCGTCCTGATCGTTGCCCACGTGCGTGCGGTGCATGATCTCGACGATTTCACGATCGACGTTGCGGGGCGTGATGCCCAGATTGTGCCAGATTTGTTGTCTCTTCTCTGGTGCGCGTTTGATGTAAGTGATCTCGCCGCGGGGTTTACCGAATTCTTCCAGTGCTTTCAAAGCAACTTCTTGGGCGAGGTCTTCTATGGATTTGCCCTTCACCTCTACGCCGAGGTAGTCAGCCATTTCCGCCAATTTCGCCGGATCACGAACCTTGTAGTCCGGGGCGTGGCCTTCTGCCGCCGCCAGAAGCGTGTAGGCCAGATCGCGTCCGTGGTCGGAGTGCGAGGCGGCTCCTGCCGCAACCATGCGGGCAAAATTGCGGGCGCCTACCGTCTCGATGGTCGCACCGCAAACCCCGGTCTGGCCGTCTTTTACCAAGCGGCAGGGTCCCATTCCACAAACCTTGCAGCACATACCGTCGCTGCCGATGGGACAGGGGGCCATTGAATCCGCGCGAAAGAAGGAAGTCTCATATTCATGTTCTTGGGCAAACTCGAGCATACCTATCGTGGCTTGATCTTGACTCGCTTCCTCTGGAGATCTCATTTTCCTTGCCATCGTTGTCATCCTCCTGGGTTAATACCGACGAAATTCGCCCGACATCTTGAGGTCCGCAAAGTTCGTTTTGGTGTTGCGAGATCCGAGGCTTTCCCAATGTGGGTCTCGCTTGATGTCATTGGCGGTCACAATCGCTGTTGCCTTCGCTTCACCGACCGGATATCCTGCCCCTTCCAGCGTCTCTTCGATCTTCGAAGGATCGATAACCTTTGGATCGAAGGTCACGAGAAGCTGTCTCCATGCCGAACTTGCATAGATTTCTTCGATGCCTTTGATTCCGTCCAATGCGTTCCTCACCACAAGCACGTGGTGATCCGCATACATGGACGGCAGGTCGAGAACGATTTCTTCCATTGGGTCTTCCTCCTGATGGCTAAGCTAGATCCAGCAATTTCTACCTTATGTTAACTCCGACTCGATTCCTTTCTCGTTCCGGATCTTGGGAAGGAAAGAAAGGGTATAGCGCCTTGAAAAATTAAATTCTCCCACACAACGAGGCCATTCTACAACGTCCTCGTTGGTGGACCGCATCCATAGAATCATGAATGCAACAATGTTGACCCGCCTAGTGGGGAAAGTCATACATTTCTTGGTAAGTCATCCTGTGTAAAAAAGGGAACCTG
>DAOUEE010000136.1:0-11740 GCA_034430695.1 Anaerolineales bacterium
CGCGCGGCGCTGCAACAGATGGGGCCTTGCAAGATTCATCGCAAATCGTATG
The DNA here is from genome assembly GCA_034430695.1 of Anaerolineales bacterium. Taxonomy (GTDB): domain Bacteria; phylum Chloroflexota; class Anaerolineae; order Anaerolineales; family E44-bin32; genus WVZH01. The sequence continues at coordinate 53 of DAOUEE010000136.1, forward strand.
CCCCGATTGCCTCGTTGAATCACAGAAACTAAAAAGCACTATCCGCGGTTACTCATGGATAGCGCCCGCTCGAAGAAATACACGGGTGCAGACCAAGAATCATTGGGGCCGACAGTTTATCGATTGGCCCGCACCCGGGCAGTAACTTATAGACCCTTCAGATACGTTGCGAGCGCCAGAAGAACAGCGCTGACCGTCATAATCCAAAAATTATATTTCGTGAGGATGGAGAGATCGACGAATTGCGCAACGACCCCCACAACAATCAGAACAACGGAAATCCACCAGGTAATCTGCTTTGGTGCACTCAGCTTCATTTTCTGCCTCCCTATTTCGGGTCATTGAAATGGATTCAGGACGATTGAAATTGTCGGCCCCAACACGAACAGCCAGATTCATGTAGTGCGCTTTCGCACGAACTTGCCAAATTATTCGATGGCTGCCGTATCTATATGAAGAAACACCGAGCCTAAATAATAGTTCCTTGGCCGAAGTTCAGAGTCCGGGTGTTTCAGATCCTTTGTCTCTTGACGGCAACGGAGGGTACCCATGGGAAACCATGGAGAACCGGGGTTATCGGATCATGAAACACGAGCGCCTCTGCCAACGAAAACGGACATTCACGTTCCAAATATATGCAATCGATCAATTCCGTCTTCGAACGAAGCGGCAACCTACTATATAATAGGAATGAGGACCATTGGGCCAGTTCTTACTTCTTCCAGCATGTTAGAATTCTTGTACCAAGAAAACCCGGATGCGACGGGGTGAAAACCAAAAGGAGGCTGTCGTGGATTCGATCATTGAACTACTTTTATCACAGTTAGGAACGGGTGGAACGAATCAAATCAGCGAGAAATTGGGCATAGACGAAGGAAAAGCGCAGCAAGTGATCGGCATGGCGCTGCCAATGCTCATCGGCGCACTCAACCGCAATACATCTTCCTCGAAAAGCGGCGCCGAAGCGCTGACCAATGCGATCCAGCGCGATCACGATGGAAGCATCCTCGATAATATTTCGCAGGCCATCACGAAGCGGAAGACCGTCGAAGATGGTTCGGCGATCTTGGGCCACGTTTTCGGGGACAACAGCAGCGGCGTCGTGGACAGCGTGAGTCGAGCAACGAATATCGACAGCGCGCAGGTCGCACAGATATTCGCCATGCTGGCGCCGCTCGTATTGGGCGCATTGGGGAAAATACAACGCAATAAGAACCTCGACGCCGAAGGCGTGTCCTCTCTTCTCCAGGAAGAACGTAAAACGGTGGAGAAGACATCGTCGGGTTTGACCCAACTGTTGGACATGGATGGGGACGGCGACGTTTCGGATGAGATAATTTCGCTCGGCTCCAATCTCCTGGGCGGGCTTTTCGGGGGCAAGAAATAGTCTCAAGGAAAATCAAACCTTCCAGGTCGCTCTTCGGCAATAGGAATGACAATCCAGTACATTTCGTGTTACCCGAAGTTCTGCTCTATGAAAACATCGGAAGAAAATAATTCAAGTCGAAATATAAGACGAGTGCGTATCCATCTAGCGAACCGAAGAGAACAGAATAGGAGGATGTGGAATGAGTATTTTCAGCAGCATTTTAGAAAAATTAGGATTTGATAAAGAGAAAACCGAAGCCGCCGCCAAGGTAAAGCCCGTACCGACGAAGACTTCGGCCGAGGCGGCTGCCGAGCGGCATGCGCGAATCGAGCGCATAAAAGCCATACGCGCCGCAAAATCAAAAGAGATGCCTATGGTCGACGTGATGGCTAAACTCAAAACGATGGCGGACGAGAATCCACAGAAGCTCAACTGGAAAACATCGATCGTCGATCTCTTGAAACTGCTGAGTATCGACAGCAGCTACGAGGCTCGCAAGGAACTCGCCGTCGAGCTGGGATGCCCGGCCGACAAAATGGACGAGTCGGCGGAAATGAATACCTGGCTCCACAAAACCGTACTCGAAAAGATCGCCGAGAACGGCGGCAATGTCCCGATGGAGCTTTTAGACTAGGAAAGGGTGGAGTCTCGTCCACAGTGGGATAAAATGCGATATCCTGTATCCCACTTCCACGACACGAAACTGCAATCCAACAAGCGCCCTTTCGGGCGCTTGTTGTCTCATAATTTAAAATTCACCATTCGATCCATCAGGAAAGGCTGCAGAATTAAAGACCCGGCAGAAAAGTACCCAGAACCAAGAGAACGAATCCGGCGACGACGAACCAAAACTTGTTCGTCGTAATCACACCGAGAGATACATAGTTGGCGATGATGCCTAAAACACCAACCATAAGCGCGATCCACCACGTCGGTTGCTTTGGAGCACTAAGCTTCATTTTGAGTCTCCTTCTCCTGGAAATAATGAACGACGGCACATTCGACGATGCGGCAACCTAGACCCGCAGCCAAACTCGAAAGGTCGCACCCTCGCCGGAAACGCCACTGCTCTCGACTTCGATCAGACCCCCATGTTCATCTACGATCTCCTTCGCAATCGCCAAACCCAAGCCTGTCCCAGAGACATCCGATTCAAGTCCCGCCTTCCCCCTGAAGAAGCGTTTGAATAATTGATCTTGTTCCTCCTGGCTCAGCCCGGGTCCATTATCTGTAACACTGAAACCAGCATAGCGTTCCTCGGCCGGGCTGCACTCTTGCGTGCATACAACCACTTCACCTCCGGGAGGCGTGTAATTAACTGCATTCGTCAGGAATATGCCCAACACTTGCCCGACGAGTTGCGGATCGGCCCTTACTTTTGGTAATCCATTCTGCTTTTCCAGCTTAAGCTGTATACCGGCTTTTTCGGCCAACGGCCGACGATCGCCGACGTATTCCTCCACAACCGTATTGAGATCCACCCACTCGAATTGTATGGGCATGCGTTTTTGATCCAGGCGTGAAAGCTGTAGCAGACTCTCGATCATGCTCCCCAGGCGTTCCGTCTCGCGTTCGAGCGTGTCCATATACTGATCCCATTTCTCAGGACGGGAGGACAACAAGTTCAAGTAAAGCCGTAGACTAGTGATTGGTGAACGTAGTTCGTGGGAGACATTGGCAACAAACTCATCCTTCACTCGATCGAGGATCTGCAAACGCGCATTCGCTTCTTCAAGTTTGCGATTTGTTATTTCCAATCGAGAAGCGTGTCGCTGCATCTCCTCCTCTGCTCGTTTTCGTTCCGTAACGTCGCGATCGATGCCGTTGAAGCCGATCAATTTCCCATTTCCATCCAGCATCGGCTCCGCCGTACTTTCCATGAAACGGATTGATCCATCCTTGTGCAACCAGCGAATGGCCATGTCCGACCATCCCTGCTTTTCCTTTATCGACCTCTGCACCATTTCGTGCACGCGTTCGCGATCGTCAGGATGAATCATTGAGAAGGCCGATATACCTACGATGTCATCGACTTCATACCCCAGCAAATCGCGTATCGCCTGGTTTGAAAACGTGTGCCGTCCTTCGACATCGATCACCCAAACCCAATCTTTCGTCGATTCGACCAGATTGCGATATTTCGCCTCGCTATCGAAGAGTGCTTTCTGTGCCTGCACCTCTTCACTGATATCGCTAACGACGATCAATCGTCCCGTTAATTGCCCCTGCCGATTTCTGATGGGAGTGATATGAATATCGTGATAGCCGGGCACACCGTTCTCTTCAATGGTGATCGCCTCATGAAATTCATTCATGTCCATATAGCGCTCGAGTAGATCGGGGAAGAGTGCATATACATCCGTGACCGGTTTTCCGATGACGTCCGTAAATTCTCTGTTCAGGTTTTCGAGAGCCGCCGGATTGATATCAACGATCCGGTTTTCCGCATCCAGTATAACCACCGCATCAGGCATACTCGTGAAAACCAGATCGCGGGCGATCGGCTCGAGCTCAAATAGACGAAAACGAAATAACCCCCACGCAACGAAGAGATTTCCAATGGCGAAGGTAATCGGCGTGGTATCCCGGTGAATCGAGAATTCGACGCCCATGAGGGTCAGCGCCGCGCCAAATAAAGGAACAGTCACACCAATCAGGACCGTCAGGATTTGGTAGCGGTAGAGTTTCCCCGGGCGCAGTAAGCGCTGAAAGAGTTTATAAATTCCAAAAAGAACCATGATGTAGACATAAACCGTCATCACTAGAAAGACGGGTGAGAAATCATACTCGAGTGCCGAAAAAGGCTGCCCAGGTACGATCCAGGCTCGTGAATGAATCAACCCGTGCAGGTTGTCTGTAAATACCAAAATCAAGCCTGCGATCGAAAAACTCGCCAGCCATTTCATCGCCCTTCGGATCTTCGTCATATCGGCGTCGGAATACTCAAAGGCAAACCACAAGAACGCCAGTGGCGAGAAAAACATCCCGAAAAATTGTGTGTTATCCCAGAAGACTTTCGCGGGAAGGCTCGAAGCCAGTAGTTCGAATACGTATCCAAGAGTCCATGATGCCTGCAGCAGTGCTAATATCGAATACGCACCGGCTCCTGCGATTGATCTTCTCTTCCACGCAAAAATGGCAACGGCCGTAGAGACCGTGATCGACAGAAAATATGGAAGCACATAAACTGCTCTGCTCCAAACCATTCGAGTCGAGACACCCTCACGTTCTCATTTGCCCGATGTGCTCAGTCCATGAAGCAGATGTGAGGCCTTGTTGGATGATTCATCAGATCGCGGTAAAGCTGCCCTACCTGACATGCTCGTTTTGCCATCGAAGGCGAATTCATGGAATGTCGTAAAAGAATCTCGTAATACAAACATGTGCCGAATACCCAAATGATACACCACACTTTCAACAAAAATATCCGCTTCGAACGCGCACCCGGCCGGGCCGTCTCATCACGCTGACGTTTACAGAATACTTCGGATGTTCTAAAACATGAATAAACGAGCAAAAAACGACATGGTTCACCCTGTTTTTCCCCAGCCATCACGCAACACACGCCAAGCGTTCAATCCCAATAACTTCTCGATCTGTGTCCGTGAATATCCATCAACGACCAAACGCTGAATCAAGAACTTCATTTCACTCGCATCCTTCAGATCGTCCGGAGGATCGGTGAAACCATCAAAATCGCTTCCAAAACCCACGTGATCCTCCCCGGCGAGTTGACGGAAATGTTGCAGCGTTTGGGATACGAAATCGAGTCCACGCAGACGGTGGTAAGGCGCAAGCCAGTAGTTCATGAAGATGACCCCGATTATACCGCCCGTTTCAGCGATGGTTCGAACTTCCCAATCCTGTAGATTGTAGGGGCTTGGATTGATCTCGGCGGTGCCCACATGCGTGGCCAGGAGCGGTGCTCGATCTCCAACGACATCGTAGATATGTTTCCGCACAGTGGGCGTGCAATGCGTGACATCGATCAGCATGCCCAACTCGATCATGCGCTCCACCACCTTCACCCCCAATTCACTCAAATCCTTGGTCAGATCGCGTCTTCCTCCGAAACAACCCAGCTTCTGCATCGTTTCAGGAAACGGAAAGACCGGCGGCGCGACGCCGTTGTCGTAGAAGTGAGCCAGGGTGAGATAGGCTACACCGCGTTCGAAGAGAGTTTCCAGCTTCTGCAGGTCAAGTTCAATGCTGTGAGCACCTTCCACGCAATGGACGTATGCGATGGGACCCTTTCCCCCGAGCGAGAGGATTTCGTTCAACTCCAGCACGGTATGTGCCATCTTCGCGAATGGTTTTCCCGTCTTCGGATCTATCGCCTCGTTTACCATTTTCTCGATCTCGTCCAACATCTTTAGCGTCAGATTAAAATATTGTTGCGATGCAATTTCCTTATAGATGGGCAGGGAAAAACGCAGCAAACGCAGCAATCCACAGTCATCCAGTAGCCCCTTCTCGGGCGCGTAGATCACCGAATTCAACGCCGAGATTCCGCCCGCACGCAGTTTTGAAAAATCCGTTCGCATACTGAAGGGGTCGAAACGAGGCGCAGCCTTTTGATTCAACGTAAAGATCCGCCGCATGATCGACAGTTTCAGCGAGGGGTGCGCATGCAAATCGAAAATGATCGCTGAATCTTGAATTTGATGGCATATCGATCGCGCGTCGATCATGATCACGCTCCCGAACTCATGGCGAAAGAGAAGAGATCCTAATACGCTTCTAGCAAGTACCAGAATATCAAAGAGTCTTCAATGAAAACTGAACCCGGACGCATTGTCTCTACAACATCGGACCAAGAGCAACACAGTCGTTCATAAACGATCGCGGCGACCTTGTGAAGACAACCTGTTACAATAAAGACCGATTCCTGCAGTTAAATGGAGTGTGTAGTATGGGAGCCGTACGCCGACTGGTGCTCGATACGCTAAAACCCCTCGAGCCTACGATTATCGAACTAGCCCAACAGCTCAGCGAATTGCCGGGCGTGGATTCCGTGAACATCAGCATCTATGAGATCGATCGAAAAGTGGAGAACGCCAAGGTGACCATCGAAGGATCCGATATTCATTTCGAAACCGTGCAGGATCTCATCCGGGAATTTGGCGCTTCGATTCATTCGATCGACGAAGCAGTCGCCGGAAAGGCCATTATCGATGATGCCTCCACCCTGCAAGATTAAATCCAGTCGCACATTGGAATCGGTCTGGATGAACACGTGAACTCTCTGGAACGCCTTGCACAGAAATTTCAGCGCTACAATCAACTTTCCAACATCGGCGAGATTGCCCGACGCTACTTCGCCATGAACGCCTTCGATGGCGTTTTGACCATCATCGGCGTACTCATGGGAAATTTTACCGCCGGCGTCGTAGACCCCCGAATTGTCGTGACGACCGGCATGACGACCTGCATCGCCATGGGCATCTCGGGACTGTGGGGGGCTTACCTCACCGAGGCCGCCGAACGCCAGCGAAAGCTCAGCGAGCTCGAAGGGATTACACTCACCAGTTTGAGCGAGACGCGTCTGGGGGAAGCTTCGCGCGCCGCCGTGGTGATCGTTGCAGCAGTGGACGGACTTTCACCCTTCCTGGCCGCCTTGATCGTGTTGCTCCCCTTCTTCTTCACGCGCTTCTTCCCCACGATTCGCTGGGTCTACTTCAGCGCGCTTGGGTTGTCGCTGCTGGCATTGTTTGGCTTGGGCGTCTTCCTGGGGCGCGTATCCCGCCAGAACGTCTTCGTCTACGGGCTGCGTACCGTCATCGCCGGCGGTATCTCCATCATCATCAGCTTGCTTCTCGGCGGCTCACACTGAGGGCAAACCAAAACACATCCAACGAGGTCGGTTAGCTTTTCTTGAATGCGGGCGGCCCCGATATGGACCTGCGTACACTTGCACGAAATCCGTTCTACGTCGAAAATCATACCTATGAAGCGCTGGTATCTATTTCTTCTCATCGGTATCGTGTTGTTTGCCGCAGGATTTGGTTCGGGAGCCGTACTGGATGACCACATTTTCTCCACGCCGACGCCCACACGAACCCCGACATTGACTCCGACCGAAACGATCACGCCCTCCGCAACCAGCTCACCTACGCCGTCATTCACGCCAAGCTTGACGCCGACGAAGACCCTCACGCCGAGCATCACACCCTCACCGACCATCACCCGGACACCCAGTCTAACGCCGACCCCCAGCAACACCCCCACCATCACGCCCACGCAGGTGGTACAGGCACGCGTCCTGGTGCAATCCAACTGCCGCTACGGCCCTGGATCGGCCTATCTGTACGAATGGGGTCTATTCCCGAAAAACCGGGTGACGATCCTCGGACGCAATCAAGACAGCACCTGGGTTTACGTCGATCCCTGGACCTACATTGATTTCTGTTGGGTGAAGACCGAATTCCTGGAGATCCTCAGCGGTGATGTGGAAAGCCTGGTGCAAATCCACACGCTGCTCCCCTATACCGAGTTCTATTGGGCGCCGCGCAACGTAAGCTCGAGTCGTGTGGAGAGTGGGGACATCATGGTCAATTGGGACCTGGTGCCGATGAGTCTGGACGACGACCGTGGTTACCTGATCGAAGCCTGGCTGTGCCAGGACGGGCAGCTGCGTTTTACGCCGCTACACTTCTGGAATCCACCGGCATTTCTGCACGACGAACCCGGCTGTCTCGAACCATCCAGCGCGCGCATCTACACCGCCGAGAAGCACGGCTACACCACGTGGGTGCTGATCAACATCCCGTCCTATCTCACCCCCACGCCGACGCCAGAACCATCTGAAGAGCCGTAGCCTTTCCCGTTACCCCTCAGCCGCCGATTTACCAGCGAGCCATCCCGTCGAGAAGGCGGCCTGAAGGTTATAGCCTCCCGTATCGGCGTCCAGATCCAGCACTTCGCCGGCAAAATACAGCCCATCCACGAGTTTTGAACCCATCGTGCGTGGGTCGATCTCGCGCAAATCGACTCCGCCTGCTGTGACGATGGCTTCTTTGAACGAACGATGCCCTGAAATCGACAGCCGGAAATCCTTCAGCCAGGTGCGCAGATGCTGGCGTTCGCCAGTGCTAATCTGATGCGCCGGTTTTCTGGCGGGGATCCCCACCAGCTCGATGCACACCGGGATCAGCTTGCGCGGAAGTAAATCCTTTAATATGGTCTGGAACTGACGTTTTCCATGCACATCCAGATCCCGCAGCAGTCGGGCATCCAGTTTCGCGTCGTCCAATGCGGGTTTCAGGTCGATCGATAGTTCCACACGCCAACCCTCCCGCAGCGCATCGACCACCTTCCGGCTCTGGCTCAAGACGATGGGCCCGGATACACCGAAGTGGGTGAACAGCATCTCGCCGAAGTCCTCGGCGAAAGCATCACCTTCGTGAAGGAAGTGCACGTTGACATTCCGCAGACTCAATCCCTGCAGCCGCGCCGGCACATCTCCTTCGATTTCGAGCGGAACAAGCGCCGGACGAATCGGTACGATCGTATGCCCCACGGATGCCGCCAACCGGTAGCCGTCGCCCGTAGATCCCGTGCCGGGGTAGGACGCGCCGCCGGTTGCCAGGATAACGGCGTGAGCTCGACTGCGCCGAATTGCTTTGTTGCCCCTCGATTTGGATCGAAGCGCAGAAGGTCGCGTCTCGACGTAAGCTGCACCCACAAGCCGATCGTTTTCCACGATCAATTTCTCAACCTTCACCCGCGTTTTCAGAACTACGCCGTTCTCCGCCATCCAGACCTCCAGCGCCGAAACGATTTCTTGTGCATCGTCGTGGAGCGGAAATATCCTCCCGCCTCGTTCCTCCACGGTTTGGATCCCCAATTGGCGCATGAAATCCGTCAGCTCAGTGCTGAAAAAGCGCGAAAATGCGGAATACAAGAAGCGGCCTTTTTCACCGAAGTGATCGATAAAATCGTCCAACGGAGTTGAGTTGGTCAGATTGCAGCGCCCTTTACCCGTAATGCGGAGCTTTCGTCCGGGCTGGTCCATCTTCTCCAGCAGGGCTGTTTTTACACCGGACGCAGCCGCCGTGCCAGCGGCCATCATTCCGGCGGGTCCACCACCTACCACGATGACATCGAAATCAGCCATTCAGTCGTATCCTACTGCGGTCGCGCCATCACACCCCAAAAGAAAGAAATCAACAAACACGCGGTGCCTGGGAGCGCATCTCGCGCGGGGATCGAGTTGCTCTACAGCCTAATCTGGAGCACAATATCACTTCCTGAAACATTGTAGAACACTTTTTCAAGAGGGGATAAATGTCATCACAGTTTCCGCCCCAAAGTGATCATCCTCCATTTGAGCTTCTCGTCATCCGCGGTTAAACTATGCGTGGGAGAATACATACTTGAGTCTGGATGCCTTCTTCACGCCAAAGTCGGTCGCCGTCATCGGCGCCTCCACCAATCCCGAAAAACTCGGTTATGCCGTGCTTGACAACCTGGTCAACGGCGGATTCCTGAACGACAACCGGAAAGTGTATCCGATCAACCCCAAGGCGGACAGCATCCTCGACCTGCCCGCCTATCCCACCGTGACGGACGTCCCAGGCCCGATCGATTTGGCGGTCATCGTCATACCCTACCCAATCGTACCGGAAGTCATGCACGACTGTGGCGAAAAGGAAATCCCTGCAGTCATCGTCATCAGCGCCGGTTTCCGAGAGGCGGGGATGGAAGGTTTGGAGCGAGAAAACGAACTGATCGAACTGGCAAAGAAATACGACATCCGTCTGATCGGACCCAACTGCCTCGGGGTCATCGATACGGTCACGCCGCTCAACGCCTCTTTCTCGGCCGGATTACCTCCCGGCGGACCAATGGACTTCATGTCGCAATCCGGCGCCCTGGGTACCGCAATTCTGGACTGGGCGCAAGCCGGCAAATTGGGGTTGAATAAATTCGTCTCCCTGGGTAACAAAGCGGACGTGAGTGAAACCGATCTGCTGCGCGCCTGGGTGGAAGATCCAAATTCAAACGTCATTCTGGCCTACATCGAAGGGCTTCCGGATGGGCAAGAGTTTATCGACGTGGCTCGTCGCGTCTCCAAACTCAAACCCATCATCGTGCTCAAATCCGGGACGACTCAAGCCGGATCGCGTGCGGTAAGTTCACACACCGGCTCATTGGCCGGCTCGGAACAAGCCTATACTGCCGCGTTCCGGCAAGCCGGCGTCCTGCGCGCCAAATCGCTGCAGGACCTCTTCGACAACGCCATGGCTTTCGGGTACCTGCCGCCTTTGAAAGGCGACCGCATCGCTATCGTCACCAACGCCGGTGGACCGGGCATACTCGCGACCGACGCACTCGAGCGCGCGGGCTTGAAACTTGCCCGCTTCGAACCCGAATGCCTGCGCCAGTTGGAGAAATTCCTTCCGGATGCGGCCAGTGCAGCAAACCCGGTCGATGTGCTTGGAGATGCCCGCGCCGATCGATATCGTTTTGCTTTGGAACAAGTAACGAAGGATCCCAATGTCGACGGCGTTTTGGTCATTCTCACCCCACAAGCGATGACCGAAATCGCCGAAACGGCAAAAGTAGTCGTCGACATCGCCGGCGAGGTAGAAGTACCCATCATGGGCTGCTTCATGGGTGAAGCGCGTATCGAAGAAGGTGCACAGATTCTTGAGAAACACAAAATACCCAACTTCATCTTCCCCGAGCGGGCAGCGCAAGTGTATAACTCGATGAGTACCTACCGCAGGTATAAAGCAGAGCCATTGCCAACCTTCGAGACCTTTGATGTCGATCGCGATAGTGTACGCGCAACGATCGACAAGGCATTCGAAGAAGGCAGGGTTACCATTGGGGACGCTGAAGCACGCTCCATCCTTGAGGCATATGGCTTACGCATCCCCCCATCCCGAGTTGCGCGCACGCCCGATGAAGCCGTCGAAATTGCTGCCGGTATGGGCTATCCGGTTGTATTGAAAATCGCATCCCCGGATATCCTGCACAAGACAGACGTCGGAGGTGTAAAGGTCGGACTGCGGGAGGCGACCGACGTGCGCGATGCGTTCGACCTGATCACCTATCGCGCACAGCGCTACCTGCCCGAAGCGCGTCTCTGGGGATGTCTGGTACAGAAAATGATGCCGGAAGGTCTGGAGGTTCTCATCGGTATGAACCGTGATCCTCAATTCGGCCCCCTGGTGACCTTCGGCCTGGGAGGCATCTATGTGGAAATCATCAAGGACGTTGCCTTTCGCGTTGCGCCGTTCTCACGCGCAGAAGCCGAAGCAATGCTGAATGAAATCCGCACCCACGCCCTCCTGGATGGTGTCCGCGGCCAG
>DAOUEE010000137.1:0-4593 GCA_034430695.1 Anaerolineales bacterium
AATAATGGATTCTAGCTCCAACTACCTTAGGTGAGACATCCGTTCTGCTTATACACGTCGCGATTTTCTTACCATTGTGTAATTTCAAGCAGCGTCAGGGTCAAATCCGGAGGGGAAATGCACTCCAAGAACCTACTAATCATCATAATCCTCAGCCTCCTCACCGCCGGCTGCGCGCTGCTGCCCACGCCGAAGCCGGTCGTCTCCGCCGCCCCGCCGGCGGACGCCGAACCGGGCGACCGCTGGACTTCGTCGATCGACGGCATGACGCTGGTGCTCGTCCCCGCGGGCGAGTTCCGCATGGGCAGCGACGACGGCGACTACGACGAACGCCCGCTGCGCACGGAAACCACCGAGGCCTTCTGGATCGACCTCACCGAAGTGACCCAGGGCATGTACGCCCACTGCAGCGACTGCCCCATCCCGGACTGCTTCCGCGGCGACGACGAGCATCCCGTGGTCTGCGTCGATTGGGACGCCGCCCGCACCTACTGCGAGTGGGCCGGCAGGCGTCTGCTCAGCGAGAAGGAATGGGAGAAGGCGGCGCGCGGCACGGACGGGCGCATCTACCCCTGGGGGAATGAGCTCGCCTCCTGCGACTACGCGGTGATGTTCGATCCCGTGCTGGGCAACGGCTGCGGCTCGGGCGATTCGGCCTGGGCCGTGGGCAGCAAGCCCGAAGGCGCCAGCCCCTACGGCGTGCTGGATATGGCCGGCAACGTGTGGGAATGGGTCGAGGATTGGGATCCCTACGCTACCAACGGCGCGGGACGCGTGCTGCGCGGCGGCGGTTACTTCAGCATCCCCGCCACCGTGCGCGCCGCCAAACGCGAGGTGCTGCACCTGCCGCTGGACAAGAACGACGGCCTCGGCTTCCGCTGCGGGGCGTCGGCGAAATAGGAAAACGCCGGGCTGCGAAACGGGGGAACCGATGAACCGCACGCATATCTTCCGCCTGATCGCGCTGGCCCTGCTGCTGGTCGTCGTCGACCAGGCCGCCAAGGCCCTCATACGCACAACGATGGAACCGGGAGAAAGTATCTCCATCCTGGGCGGCGTCCTGCGGATCACCTTCGCGCAGAACACCCGCGGCGTCTCCTGGTTCGTGCCCGACCTGCCCGTCTGGGCACTCGCCGCCCTGCGCCTCGCCTGGCTCTTCGTCGCCCTGCTGGCCTTCCCCGTGTACATCTTCTACACCCTAATCCGGCGTCGGAGTTTCTGGACCGACGTTGCGGCCGTGGGCCTCTGCGCCGGCTGCCTCGGTCACCTATTGGACGATTTGTTCGCCCCCTACACGACCGACTTCATCCGGTTCTTCGACGGGCCCAGCGCCAACTTCGCCGACGTCTATGCCTACGCCGGTCTGGCCGCATTGGCGGTCGAGCTGGGCTTTGTGCTGCGGGAGACGAGGTCCGAGTGGCGGGGCTGGCGGCATTTTCTTCACCGCACGATCGAGACGCGCAGGGCGTTCCTGCGTTTCGTTCGCAGAGGGTTTAAGATAGAGGATTGAGAGGGAATTACCAAACGACTCCCGCAACCGCTCCCCGTTATACGGCGAGGAAAATATACGCCAGGGCCACGGCCGTGAGCACGTGCCACAGGCCGTGACCGAATCGGCCCAGGATGCCGGTGTACTTGTCCACCAGCCACACGGCCAGCGCGCCGGCGAAGTACGCCAGACTCGTCCAGCCCAGCGCCGCGTCGCCGCGGGTCATCACGCCCACCGTGATCAGCGCCAGCAGCAGCGCCATGCGCGCCAGCAGATATCCGTCCAAAAGCCAGGCGAGCAGGATCCCGCTGAACAGCGATCCGGCGAGCACGATTTCGGTTTCGTAGGCGTCTCCCGCCGCCAGCACGTAGAACGCCAGACCGGCCATCACGGCGTACATGCCGCCGTGATCCCAGCGGGCGGACCAGCGCGTTTTCATGCCGTGGTACAGTGCCGAGCCGAAGCACAGGAAGGCCATGGCGACGCAGAAGACCAGCGCCGTCCAACTCGCGGCAACGCGATAGACCACCCAGCCGGCGGCCAGGTAGGCCAGATTGGAGTACGTGTTGACCGGCTCGACGGGGATGCCGGTGGTCGCGTAGCCGAGGTAGCAGCCGCGGATCTCGCCTTCGTTCCAACCCCCGCGGCACAGATGCGGCGGGCCGATTTCGCCCGTCTTGGGGTTGACCTCCTGCTTGAGCTTTTCCTGACCGGAAGCCCACTTCAACACGGCATAGATCAGCAGCGCCATGGGCAAACACCAGGCCAGGCTTTCGAGCAGATACGCGTTCGTCATCGTGCCCCCTTTTCCAATTCTAGGATTTATCGGAATCCATGCTCAACCAGTGGCCTCGTGCTCGAGAACCAATCCAGAGCGTTATGCTTCATCCAGCCACGTCAGGATCGGACCCTCGAACGCCTCGGCCACCCGTTCGAGCATCGCATCCGCCTCGGCTTGATTCAGATAGCACAGAGATTCTGGCTTGAGTCCGACCGTATGCAAATCGAGCCGCTCGATTTCACCACTGCGTTCTTGTCTCCAAACAGCCAGCGCGAATCTCTTGCCAAACTTCGTGCGGCCCATGTCGATGCCACCTTCGCTTCCGTGCGAGTTGAGGCGAGACAGTTGTGAGTTCTGCTCGTTCCACTTTGCGCTGTCTTCTCCAAACTTCGGACGGAAACCCAGCTTCCTGAGACGAGGGTAGAGAATGCGGTTGATCGCACGTGTGAGCCTGACGGGGCCTTTGCGAAGCTCGATTTCAATCGCCTCGCGTGTCGCCTCGACTCTGCAGGCATAATCGGGATCCAGATCTGCAGCCTCGGTGATTTTCTGAAGGCATTCATCGTATCGCTTCTCCCAGAAAAGATCGTGCGCTTGCTGAGCCAATTCGAGCGCCTTTCGCTTCGCCGGATCCTGCAGTTTCGTTTTCATGCGCTCCTGAACTTCTTCCACCACTTTCAAATAACCCGCATAGTCCTCCCACGGCTGTGCATCCTCACCTTCTGCCCGAGCTTTCATCTCGGCATAAAGTGATATTCCCGCCTGCAGAACATCATCGGGGACATTCTCCCCGTCTCTGATCCTGGCATACTGGTCCGCTATCTTCTCCAGGTCCTGCAATGCCTCTACCAGATCAGGATGCAAACCAGCGAATCGCTCATCGGTTTCTTCCCCGGATTCGCCATTTTGTATACTGCTCATCTTGCCTCCCGGAAGATTCTAAACCAGTGGTGACAATGCATGAACCTGCTCAAAATGAGTGCCGGCGTTGATGCCTCGAAGTCACCCTCGCAGACCCTCCCGCGCCTTTCGCAGCGACTCTTCCCGGGCCTCCCATTCGCGCTGCAGCGGGATCGCCTGCCGGTAATACTCCTGTCCCTCGGCCGCCTGCCCCAAGACCTCGTAAACGCGGCCCACGTCGTTCAGCAGGATGAGTTTTCCCATGAATTGGTTTTTCTCACGCCAGAGCGCGTGTTCTTCCTGGTAGATCTCCAGCGCATCTTGGTACTGCTTCTGCGCCTCGTAGATCGCGCCGACGGCGTGCAAGGCGGTGGTTTCCATGATCCGGTCGCCCACATCGCGCAGGATCTCCCGCGCTCCCTGGCAGTGCGCCAGCGCCTCGGCGTACCGTCCCTGGCTGAGATATACCAGGCCGAGATTATGCAGCGCCTTGGCCTCGAATCCCCGGTTGCCCGTGCTGCGGTAGGCCTTCAGGGCGGCTGCGTAGGACTGCTGCGCAGCGTCCGGGTCGGCGGCGTAATCGCGCAGAATCCCCTGCGCCAGCGCGCAGCTTCCCGCTTTGTCGGCTGCGGGACACATCCCCCCGCGCCGGGTCGCAAAGGCGCTCGCCCGGGCGAGAAAATCACGCTCGAAGATGAACCCGCCCGGACCAAGCCGCACGTCGTCCCGGAAGTAGTGCATCTGCACCACGGTCTGGTGGTACTGCTTGAAAGCCTCCGCATGGCGCCCCTCCGCCAACAAGGCGTCCGCTTCCGCCCACAGTTCCTGCCAGGTGGGGAACTCTTCTTCCAGGTCTTCGGCGGCCTCGTCGGAAACGCTGTCGTCGTAAGCGATCGACGGCTGCGCCCGGTCGATGCCATCCAGGTACACCCCGGAAAGCCATTCGTAGTGCTGCAGGCCGACGAGATCGGCGAAGCGGTGATGGGCGGATCGAGCGCCATCCAGCCCTGGACGCAGCACAGCTTCCAGCTCGGAGCGGCGCGCCGGATTCACCAGCGCCCCTAATATTTCAACATCGACCAGCGAATCGTCGATCGCCAGTTTCGCATCCCAGGTGCACTCGTATTGAATCACGAGCTTGTTTTTCTCATACAGGCTGAACGCCCAGCCGTGATCCTCCCCGAACACGTAGTGCAGCAGCGTTCCCGGATTGTGGGACGTCATCGCCCGCACCGCGTCGAGCGGTGTGGCCTGCGGGATGATGGTCACCCAACCGTTTTGCGGTTGGAAGACCACGCCCTTTAAACCGGCCGCTTTCAGGAGCTCGATCCCCTGCTCCGCGACCTCGGCCCGCAGGTGGTAACTTTCGCTGAATTCACTCATGCTTCAATCCCTTCGTCGGATCACGCATCGAATTCTACAT
>DAOUEE010000138.1:0-1984 GCA_034430695.1 Anaerolineales bacterium
ATTTGCGTACGACGGATATGTGTTCGGGAGCGTATCCGAATTGGGGAACGGCGCGGCCGAAGCGTCGAAGCCAGGCCATGCGGATGAACGCTCCGCGTTTCTTGAAATCGAGCATATGACCGTGCATCGCCAAGGCGGCGTCCAACGATAATTCATCGAGCGCCAGCAGGCCCCTGTCCTTCATCTCTTTCAGCAATCGAGAGCCCTGCTCCGTACGGGCCAGGACGACAGAGAAGCCACCGCCTCGTTCTTCGAGTTGGGGATTCCAGGCATCGCCAACGGAAATGTCTGTCAACTCGTTCGCAAAATCGACGCTCAGCAGCGTGCTCGTCGTGAGATAGAAGGGGATCAAGTAGTTGTAGTAGAATTTGTTCTCCCGCAGGATTTCGCCGCTCTTCAATTTAATTTGCAGGTAGCCCGGCCACTCCCCCTCCCGGTAACGGAGTTCCGCAATGTCTTCCAGCTTTTTTGCGCACTTCGATCGCAAATAGCTGCGTATCGAATCCAGATACATGATCGTTCCCACATACGGACCAATGACATATTCGATCTTCTTTGCGCCTGCGTGTCCCAGACGCTGTAATTGCCGGATCGCTGCCACTTGATCCGGCAAGCCAACGTACGCCAGGCGTCCGTCGAAGGATTCGACTTCAGCGAGGATAGTGTTCACCGGAACCGGTACGTACACGCTCTGCGCAGCCGCTTCGATCTCCTCCGCGGTCCGGGCGATCATCGGAGTGGAGAGCCAGGCTTCGGGGGAACCATGCTGCAGCACAATGGCGGCGTCGATCAGATCGTTCTCGAGTAGATAGAGCAGCGTCTGGGTGATCACGCCTCCTGAAGATCCGCAGCGCCGGATTCTGGGGATTAAGGAATGCCCGAGGAATATCTGGCGATATGCGCCGATCAACCAATTATGAGGCAGACCATCGAAAAGCCAGCGGAACAGCTGCGGATAATTGATACCCAATCCGGGACACGCCTGGTAAGCGAGCTCGGTCAACGTCGAGCTGTCATCTCGCTGCGATACCGGAAGCGGCCCACTGCCTCCGCGCACCATGTCGATGTTTCCACCGGACAATCCCGCGCACGGTCCGCAATGGGTGCACAAGCCGCGCTCGACGACCTCGTTTCGCAAGCGTCGATACACATCGCTCGATTCGCTCCTAGTAGACTCAGTCACTGTCTCGCCTTCTCGATAATCGATCCATGAACGACGTGCGCCGAAAATACCCTACTGAACTCATAGACCCGCAATGAATAACAGACATAGATTTTCGTCAATCTTCGGGTCTGTGGAAGGAAGGCAAGCGGCGGTCCATCAACTCCGCAAGCAGTCCGAGTACGCCGACTTGAACACCGGTCATGAAAATGACGACCGCGGATGCATCCGCAAGCCGGCCGAGGACGATCGTCGAGAATACGGCCCAGGCGATTGCGATCACGATCAGCGCCGCGCTGATCGGCACGAAAATCTTCAACGGCGCGAAATACAACGTGATTCGTAAGACGAGTTGAATGAAATTGAGCGTGTCACGTATCGGTCGCAATTTCGACTTTCCCACGCGTTGGAAGTACGAAATCGGGATGTATTCAACGATGTATCCGTTGGTCAACATGGCCAGCGTGATCGTCGTGGTGAACGAAAAGCCGCCGGGCAGCATGTTGAAAAATGGAAGAGAGGCATCCTTCCGAAAAACACGAAGACCCGAGTTCAGATCCGGGATCGGAATGCCCGCCACGAGTTCCGCCAATTTGCGGATGAACCACTTTGCCGGCCGGCGTAGAAGTGGAATTGACACGATCTTTCCCACCCTCGCGCCTACCACCATGTCACACTCGCTGTGGGTCAACCGCTCTACGATTTCAGGAATTTGATCGGCGGGATACGTTCCGTCCGCATCGGTAATCAGGAGATTCTCGAATTGAGCGTGCCGAATGCCGGTTTTCAACGCCGAACCATAGCCCCGGTTTCGGGGATGAC
>DAOUEE010000139.1:0-8571 GCA_034430695.1 Anaerolineales bacterium
TCTACCTCGATAATTTGATCCCACGTAATTGCACTCCCTTCAGACTCGACCTTGAATTCGTATCCGACGCGATCCGCCGAGTCCTTAAAACTCCAATCCGGCTTCACGTGCTCCGTCTGCCAAAGCACGTACACGGCCGTGATAGCGATATCCACCACGATCGAAAACAACTTCCTTGATCCCTTGTTCCTTCGCACGTTCCGCAATGAGAGAACCGACGAGCTTCGCCTGCTCGACGCGCTTCAATCCCTTCAGCTTCTTCTTGATCTCCGCGTCCAACGTCGAAGCGGAGGTGATCGTACGCCCGGCGATGTCGTCGATCACCTGAACGTAAATCTGATTCAGGCTGCGGTAGACATTGAGCCGCGGTTTTTTCGCCGTTCCAAATATCTTCTTGCGTACGCGTATATGACGGCGCTTTCGCATTTCGTTCCGACTCTTTTTCGCCATGATCAACCTACCTTACCCGCTTTACCGGCTTTTCGACGTACATACTCGCCGAAATAGCGAATACCTTTCCCTTTGTACGGCTCCGGAGGGCGTATCTTGCGGATGTCCGCCGAAATTCGGCCGACGAGTTCCTTGTCGATGCCCTGCACTTTAACCAACCGTGCCCGCGTATCGACGTCGAAAGAAATTCCCTGCGGCGGCGGGATGTGGACCGGATGCGAAAAGCCCAGGTGCAAAACCAGCGTCTCACCTTCCAATTCGGGCCGATAACCGACACCCTCGATCTGAAGCGTCTTCTCGAATCCCTCGCTCACACCAAGCACCATGTTGTTCACCAGGGCGCGGGTCAAACCATGGAGCGCACGCATTTGCGGCTCATCCGACGGTCGTACTACCGTAAGCACACCGTCGTCGAGGCTGAGCGCCATCGCAGCGTGGAATTCCCGCTTCAGTTCGCCTTTCGGTCCCTTTATTTCAACTCGCGGCCCATCGATCTTGACCGTCACCCCTTCGGGTATCTGGATGGGCATACGACCTACTCTCGACACAACGTCCTCCTGTTTCTTCGGCTGCCGAGTATAAACCGGCTCGGGTCAATCCGAACGATCTTTCGCAGCGTCATCAGCAGCGATCCCTGCGTAGAATTCTTACCAGACCTCACAAAGTACTTCCCCACCGATGCCATTTTTACGTGCGTTGGCGTCCGTCATTACGCCCTTGGGCGTGGACAGGATGGCAACACCCATTCCCGCTTGAACCCAGGGAATCTCAGATTTACCTACGTATACCCTGCGACCAGGGCGG
Source organism: Anaerolineales bacterium (assembly GCA_034430695.1). Lineage (GTDB taxonomy): Bacteria > Chloroflexota > Anaerolineae > Anaerolineales > E44-bin32 > WVZH01. Next base: position 1,255 of record DAOUEE010000139.1, read on the forward strand.
CTCACTCGCCGCATGCCTGAGATCACGGCCCTGCGATCACGGCGTTCGCCGACGTATTTCAATTGGATGCGCAGTGTGCCCCGTACCTCGTCCGGCTGTGCGCTTTCCTCGTAATCATCGATGAAACCCTCGGTCTTGAGGATGTCGAGGATGGCCACTTTGATCTTGGCTTTCGGGACGGAGACGGTCAAATGCCCGGCCATCACCGCATTGCGTATACGAGTCAACATATCGGAAATCGGATCAGATATCGTCATCTAGTTCTCTCCGCTTCTCGGACTACCAGGATGATTTCACGAGGCCTGGAATCTTACCTTCGAGAGCCTGCTCCCGGAGGCAGATGCGGCACAAATCGAAGCGCCGATAATATCCGCGCGGTCGACCGCATATGCGGCAGCGATTTCGGATCCGGTTCTTATATTTTCTTCGCTTCTCTCGAATCGGCATGCATGTTTTAGCCATCGTACTCTCTTCTCCCAAAGGGCATACCAAGCAGCTGCAGCAAACGACGCCCTTGCTCATCGTCCTCTGCCGAGGTGACGATCGTCACCTCGAAACCGCGAATTTTGTCGATTTTATCGTAGTCAACTTCGGGGAATATTAATTGCTCCCGTAAACCGAGGGTGTAGTTCCCCCGCCCGTCGAAGCTGTCCATCGATATGCCACGGAAGTCACGCGTGCGCGGCAAAGCCACGTTCACCAGGCGGTCGAAAAACGACCACATGCGTTCCCCGCGTAACGTAACTTTCACGCCGATCGAACGACCTTCCCGCAGCTTGAAATTCGCAATGCTCTTGCGGGATTTGGTGACGATCGGTTTCTGACCCGTGATGGTCGTGATATCTTCGACTGCCGCATCGAGTGCTTTGGCGTTGTCGATCGCCTCGCCAACGCCAACATTGACCACGATCTTTTCCAGGCGAGGAACCCGCATGCGGTTTCCAAAGTCGAAATCCTTCATCATGGTATCGACGATTTCATTCTGATAACGTTCGTTTAGATAATGTGCCATCCTTCTCGTACTCCATACATACTCAGTGATCAGTCAATGACCGCATCACATTGCTTGCAAACCCGATGTCGTTCATCACCTTCATACGAATATTTGACCCGCACTGGGCGATCACATTTCGGGCACACCAGCATGACGTTGGATGCATGCATCGAGGCTTCGAATTGAATGATGCCGGGATTCATCTGCCGGCTGCCCGCCTGAATTTGCCGCTGGTGCTTCTTGCGGATATTTGCACCCTGTACGATTAAACGGTCCTCTTTGGGCAGAACGCGGATCACTTCGCCGCGATGGCCCCGATCACGTCCGCGGATTACTTCGACGTTGTCTCCTCGTTTGATCTTCATCGTCATTCGCCTCCTACAACACTTCCGGAGCAAGCGATACGATTTTCGTGAAACCCCTATCGCGCAATTCCCTGGCCACGGGGCCGAAGATCCGGGTTCCCCTCGGATTGATTCCATCCGTATCCAGGATCACGGCGGCATTATCATCGAAGCGGATGTAGGATCCATCGTCGCGGCGATACTCTTTGGCGGTGCGCACGATGACTGCCCGTACGATATCGCTTTTACTGACGGCACCGTGCGGGGAAGCCGATTTAATCGTGCCGATGATGATGTCCCCAATCCGGCCGTATCGCTTGCGTGAACCGCCAAGTACGCGGATGACGAGCATTTCACGTCCGCCGGTGTTGTCAGCGACCTTCACACGACTCTCTTGTTGAATCATGCTTCCGTCTCCATCGCATCGGTCTCTTCCTCTTTCAGCGTTTCCGATTCGAGCAGCGATTCTTCGACCTGTGCTTCAACCTGAATTGCGGTCACGTCCGCTTCACTGGCGCGCCGCACGATTTCTTGTACGGCCCAGCGCTTTTTCTTGGAAATCGGACGGCTCTCCACGATGCGCACGATATCTCCAGGATGACAACCGATCTCGTCGTGCACCAGATAATTCTTGTTCGTTCGAATGACTTTGCCATACAACGGATGGCGATAACTTCGATCGATGCGTACGGTCACCGTTTTTTCCAGTTTCGCTTTTGTGACCACACCGTCCATTCTTCGTCTCGTGTTACTCATTCTTCCCTTCCTTCGAACTCGGCCGCCAATTCAAACTCATGCAAAATCGTCGCCAATCGCGCGATCTCACGGCGGGCAATCCGCAGCTGTGAATGATCCGTCAGCTGGCCGGTGGAAACCTGAAATCGCAATCGGAAATAGTTATCCCGCGCCTCGTCCAAACGATTCTGAATTTCACCGGGTGAAAGGGCGCGTATCTCTGCTGTTTTCATGGCTTACCTGCCTCCACCGATATCGACGCGGCCTGTGAATTTCGTTTTCACGGAGATCTTATGAGCCGCCAGGCGCATCGCTTCACGCGCACCGCTTTCATCCAAACCCGATATCTCGAACAGGATGCGTCCCGGTTTGACCACGGCTACCCAGTGATCCACAGCGCCCTTGCCTTTACCCATGCGTGTCTCGGCCGGTTTTTTGGTAACCGGTTTATCCGGAAAAACCCGGATCCAGACCTTCCCACGCCGGCGCATGAATCGCACCAATGCTCGTCGAGCCGCCTCAATCTGACGTGCAGTTACCCAACCCGGCTCGAGCGCCTGCAGGCCATAATCGCCGAAGCTGACTTCTGCGCCGCGGCTGGCTTTGCCCTTCATGCGGCCTCGCATTTGTTTGCGATATTTAACTCGTTTCGGAAACAACATATTTACACCTCACCACTCACGTGATGCGTTATTCACTGACGTACACATCCATGGCTTCGGCTTCTTCTTCCGCTTCCACAAGAATCTCGCCCTTATAAATCCAGACTTTTACGCCGATCTTCCCATACGTGGTCGTTGCCTCCGCGCGGGCGAAATCGATGTCCGCACGAAGCGTCTGCGCCGGTACTCTGCCTTCCCGCATCCACTCGTTGCGCGCCATCTCCGTTCCCATCAGACGCCCCGCGCACATCACTTTCACACCTTCCGCCCCCTGACGCATGGTTTGAGCGACTGCCCGCTGCATCGCACGACGATGGCTGATACGCCTCTCGAGCTGGCTGGCGATGTTTTCCGCGACCAATTGCGCATCCAAATCCGGGTCTTTAATTTCGGCGATGTCCAGTTTGACGTTCGTACCGCTGAGTTCCTGGAGCTTGCGCCGTAATTCCTTGACGTTGGCTCCCTTGCGCCCGATAACGATCCCTGGTTTGGCGGTGTGGACCGTGATATGAACGCTGTTGGGATAGCGTTCGATCTCGATCCGCGACACGCCTGCTCTCGGCGTCATTTCCGTGATCAGGTTGCGGATGTTGAAATCTTGATGGAGCTGATCGGCATATTTATCCGTATCTGCGTACCAACGAGAATCCCAAGTCTTGTTGATCTTGAGCCTGAAACCTTTTGGATGTACTTTACGCCCCATGCTTTCTCCTCTCAGCTTGTCTTTCAAGTTGCCGATTGTGCATTTCGCTGATCAAGACCCGGTATCAAACCTCACGCGGTCTCGAGTTCATGTTCCCGCAAGACGACGGTGATGTGTGAGAAACGCCGGTGAATCCGTTTGAAGCGCCCTCGAGCGCCAAAACGGCGCCAGAAACGGACCGGACCCTTGTCCGCATAAATCTGATGGATGAACAGGTCCTCCCGGTTGAGGCCGAAATTCTCCTCCGCGTTCGCAACCGCCGATCGCACCAGTTTGAATACTTCGCGGGCGGCCGCTTTCTGGGAAAACTTTAAAACGTCCATCGCTTCGACTACGTCGTTTCCCCGCACCAAATCCAGCACAAGCCGGGCTTTCTGCGGCGATATTGGCACGTAGCGGGCACTGGCGCGCACATCAAATCCTTGAGTCATTGCACTTGCCTCACCCGCGTCGTGCGATCCCGGCCGACATGACCGCGGAAGGTTCGCGTCGGCGCGAATTCACCCAGCTTATGACCGACCATGTTTTCCGTGATGTAGATGGGCACGTGCCGCCGCCCATCGTGGACGGCGATCGTATGGCCGACCATCTGGGGAAAGATCGTGCTTGCCCGGCTCCAAGTGCGGATGACCTTCTTGTCCCCGCGCTCGTTCATCGCTTCGACTTTTTTCAACAGCTTTGGGTCGATATACGGCCCTTTTTTCAACGATCGCGACATTCTCTCGTCTCCGTTAGCTCACTCGTTGCTTCGTCATCTTCGCCGCTTGGATCGATGGCGGATGATGTACTTCTCCGTTCGTTTGTTGCGGCGAGTTTTCTTCCCCAATGTCTTCTTGCCCCAGGGACTCTTCGGGCTGGGCATGCCGACCGGCGCCCGTCCTTCCCCACCGCCGTGGGGATGGTCGCGCGGGCTCATCGCCGAGCCGCGTACCACCGGCCGAAATCCCATGTAGCGTTTCCGGCCCGCCTTGCCCAACTTGATGTTGCTGTGATCGGGGTTTCCGACCTCACCGATCGTCGCATAGCAGGCCTGACGTACCCGGCGGACTTCGCCCGACGGTAAGCGAATCGCCGCGTAGCGGCCTTCCTTACCCAAAACCTGAGCGGAAGTCCCGGCAGCGCGAACGAGCTGACCGCCCTTGCCTGCATGCAATTCGATGTTGTGAATCTGCGTTCCCAGCGGTATGTTTGCCAGTGGCAAGCTGTTGCCGGGCCGAATCTCTGCTTCCGGACCTGCAATGACCGTGTCACCAATATTGAGATCCAGCGGGGCAACGATGTAACGTTTCTCGCCGTCGGTGTAGTGAAGCAGCGCGAGCCTCGCCGAGCGATTGGGATCGTACTCGATCGTTGCGACTTTCGCCGGAACCCCTCGTTTATCACGCTTGAAATCGACGACTCGAACCTGTCGCCGGTGTCCGCCGCCACGATGGCGCACCGTAACACGCCCCTGATTGTTGCGTCCGCCGCGCTGCCGCTTGGGAACGATCAGCGAGCGCTCGGGTGTACTGTGTGTAATTTCCTCAAACGTATGGCCGCTCATTCCACGGCGACCCGGAGAGGTAGGTTTGTATTTTTTGACTGGCATCATCTTACCCCTTCGAATACGTCAATCGTGTCGCCGGGTTTCAGGGCTACGATCGCTTTCTTGTAGCCGGGGCGTCGCACGAGTAAGCGTCGATTCCGGCGACGGCTTCTTTTCGCGGGCGCGTTGGTCACGTTCACGCGCACGACTTCTACGTCGAACAACGCTTCGACTGCCTCTTTAATCTGCGCCTTCGTGGCCTTGCGATCTACTTCGAAAACGTATTGGTTCAGTTTTCCACTTTGATAATTGGTTTTCTCTGTAATGATCGGTCGGCGCAGGATGTCGTATTTCGTCGTCATTGAATAACTCCTCAGGCACCCAAGTACGATTGAATCACGTCAAGCGCCCCAAGCGGCATGATCACACGATCGTACTGCAACAGATCGCGCACGTTCAAATAGTTGGCTCGCAGCGTCTTAGCTTTCGGCAGGTTTCGAACCGATTTTTCGACGACTTCGTCACGATCGGGAAGCAAGATCAAAACGCTTTCTTTCCCGATGAGCTTCGTCAGCGCGGCGGCCATTTCCTTGGTCTTCGGCTGGTCCAAGGAGAACGCCTCCAGAACGATGATCTGCTTGTTCGACGCTTTCTCCGATAGAGCAGAACGCAGCGCCGCGCGACGCATCTTCCGCGGCATCTTCTTGGTGTACTTGCGCGGCATCGGCGTATGGACCTTGCCTCCGCCGACCCAAATCGGAGATCGACGCGACCCATGTCTCGCCCGTCCCGTTCCCTTCTGGCGCCAGGGCTTCTGCCCACCGCCAGAGACCTCGCTGCGGGTTTTGGTCTTGTGCGTACCCAGACGGGCATTCGCCATCTGGCGCACGAAAGCCTGGTGCATCAATTCAGTCTTTATCGGCGCTTCGAAGATCGCCGCGGGCAAATCCGCAGTCTTGACCTTCTCGCCGTTCATGTTGATCACATCTACCTTCATCGTTGTTCCGCTCCCGAGCGCCTATTGCTTCCTGGCTTCCTTGATCGTGACCACCCCACCTCGCGGACCGGGTACACTGCCGCTCACACCGATCAAATTTCGCTCAGCGTCGATCCACACAACCTTGACATTTTGCGAGGTGATCCTGGCGTTTCCCATGTGGCCGGGTCCACGCGAGCCCTTGAACACACGGCCGGGGGTCGTTGTTGATCCATGAGAACCCGGGGCACGCGTACGATCGGATTGGCCGTGCGTCTTCGGCTGCCGTCGAAAACCGTGGCGCTTTATCGCACCCGCAAATCCCTTCCCCTTGCTCATCCCAACAACGTCCACTCGATCGCCGACGGCAAACACCTCAACCGTCAGCTTGTCCCCTTCCTTGACGTCCTTCAAGTCCTTGACGCGAAATTCCCGCAAATACCGCAGCGGCGGAAGACTGTAGCGCTTGAGGTGACCGAGCTGCCCGCCGGAGAGACGCCGTGGTTTGACTTCGCCGAATCCAATCTGAACCGCACGATACCCATCTCGTTTCGGTGAACGCACCTGCGTGACGTAACAAGGCCCAGCTTCGATCAAAGTCACCGGGACAGCTATACCCGAATCGTCGAAAATCTGGGACATGCCAACTTTCTTACCAACCAGCCCTTTCATCCGTTTTCTCCTGTTTAGAAATCTTGACGGGACTGTCAGCCAGGGCTTCGGCTGCATCATCCCCGATTGCAGGGCAGTCAACCTTCTGCAAGCGCTTCCTGGACCGTTTTGTCTCGTTCACGCTTACACAAAAGGCTCTTTCCCGGCCACCTGTCGTGCTTTTCCTGCGTCGCTACCTAAATCTTGATCTCGATATCCACACCTGCCGGCAGATTCAACCGCATCAATGTGTCGATGGTTTTCGTTTCGGGATCGAGAACGTCGATCAACCGCTTGTGGGTCCGGATCTCGAAATGCTCATGCGAGTCCTTGTCGATGAAGGTCGATCGACGGACGGTGAAACGTTCGATCCGAGTCGGCAATGGGACGGGTCCGACAACTTTGGCGCCTGTCCGCTCCGCCGTCTCAACGATACGCTGAGCAGATTGATCGAGTACGCGATGATCGTATGCCTTGAGTCGAATGCGGATTTTCTGCTTGGCCATATTACACCTATTCCAATATCTCGGTGATCACACCCGCGCCGACCGTGAGACCCCCTTCACGGATGGCGAAATTCGAGCCCTTCTCCAACGCCACCGGGGTGATCAACTCCACCTTCAGATTCACGTTGTCGCCCGGCATCACCATCTCGACGCCTTCCGGCAGCGTTATCGTGCCCGTCACGTCCATCGTGCGCACGTAAAACTGCGGCCGGTATCCGTCG
>DAOUEE010000140.1:0-22903 GCA_034430695.1 Anaerolineales bacterium
CGCTACGCCGCCAATCCCTGGGTCGGCGCTTACGATCTGCTCAACGAACCCGTGTTGATGATCCCGGACAAGAAGCTGCTGGATCGTTTCTACCTGGACTTGATCCGAGAGATTCGCAGCGTCGACACGAATCACATGCTCTTCGTCGAAGGTGATTTCTACGCCACGCACTTCGAAATGCTCGAACCGTTCGATGATCCGAACGTGGCGCTGAGTTTTCATTTTTACCCATTTTTCCATCATGACTCGTCTGGAAACAAGACACAGAAGGAGTGGTTGGAGGGGGAATTGCTGCGTAATGTGCCCCTGGAAGAGATTGTTGAACGGTTCGAGCGCCCTCTCTGGTGTGGGGAGACGGGCGCACGGTTTGGTCATCCACAGCGAGCGCATTTCGAAAGCATGCTTGCAGATGTTTTGGATATATTCGAGGCGAGGGGAATCTCCTGGTCGATTTGGGCCTACAAGGACGCCCGTAGTATGGGGACCGTCCATCCGGCGGCCGATTCCGATTGGATGCGTTTTTCCGAGCGAGCCAGCGAGGGATGGAGTTTCTGGCAGGAATTCCCTGCACGTTTTGAACGGGCTGATGAAGCGTTGATGGCCTACGATTACGATGTCCCACCGATGGCAAAACACAAACTCGCTTTTCGATTGTTGGCCAACAAGATGTTAATCCAGAAGGAACGATATCCCGGCATCTTTGAGGATATTCCCTTCGAATCGCTTCTGGGTTACCCGGACTCGTTTCGTTTCGAACGCTGCGAGGTGTGGCAAGAAGTCGCCGATTTGGTAATGAAACATACGGGCAGGGGATGAGTACTGAAGTCTGATCGATTCGTCGGTTGCGATCTCAATCTTTCTCGCGCAGCGTGACCGTCACCATGATCAGGACCAGCAGACCGTACGCAGGCAGGCGCAGCAGTGGGAGTAAATTGTCCGCCAGCGTCTGTCCTTTGATCAATTTCTGCAGCACCTCGTTGGCGTAATACAGCGGGGTCAGATAACTCAAGACCTGCGACCATTTCGGAAGCTGATCGATCGGCAAAATGATCCCGGAGAGGATCACGGAGAGCACCACCAGGGGGATGAAGGGGAATACTTGTCCTTCGTTGCGGGCGAAATTCGATACGAGCATGCCGATGGCCATGCTGAGGATCGATAAGAGCCACATTACCACATACATCTGCGCCATTGTCCCGAAGGAATAACCGAGGTCGAAGAGTAAATTGAGTTCGACAAGCACCATCAGGCTTTGCGCTGTAGCCAGCACGGTGTAGGCCAACAGGTAGCCGCCGATGATCTCGAATTCTCTGTATCCGCTGACAAACATACGCGCCAGCGTGCCGGCCGTCCGTTCGCGCACCAGCACGATGGCCGTGAGCACGAAGGTGATGAAGTGCACGATGAACGCCGCATAGGGAATGGCGTAGACGGTGACGTCGAAGAAAGGGGAAGCCAGCGCGTCGATAACGACCTTGATGAAATAGATGATCGCCAGCGGGAAAAGAATCGAAATCACCACGAAGCGGTGGTCGTGGCGCAGTTGCTTCAAGACTCGGCCCGCAATGGCGATCAAACGGCTACTGGCGGGTTTCATTTTCGGACTCCTTTGAATGTTGTTCGTCGATCATACGCAGGATGACCGTCTCCAGGGATTCTTCTTCGATTTCGATGCGACGAACCTGGGGATCGAGCCCGTCTCGTTGGAGTAGTTCCGGCAGCGCCTCGGGATAGTTCTCCACCGTTCTTTCGCTCACCTTCGATCCGCGCCAGATCTTGATCTTCGCCCGGTTTTTCCAGAGCAGCTTGCGCGGCGGCTCGTCGGCGAGCAGGGTCCCTCGATGTAAAATGGCCAGGTTATCGCAGTACAATGCTTCGTCCATCTGGTGTGTGCTGACGATGATGGTCACATCGTTGGAAGCCAATTCGCGGAAATGTTGCCAGAAGGCAGCGCGTAGTTGAGGATCGATGCCCGATGTCGGCTCGTCCAAGAAGAGCATCTGGGGTTGGTGGACCAGGGCACAGGCCAGCGAAACGCGCTGTTTCATCCCTCCGGAAAATTGGTAGATGGGGTCGTCGGCGCGCTGCTGCAATCCGACGAATTCCAGGACTTGCTCCACGCGCTGGGATAGGTCGCCGCCTTGATGGGCACGACCGAAGAAGCGGATGTTGTCTCTCGCAGAAAGGTCTTCATACAGGGCCGGGGTTTGAGGCATGTAGCCGATTTTCTGGCGCAGGGCGTCCTTCTGTTTTATGGGATCCAAATCCAATACGGATATCTCGCCCATGCTGGGTTTCGTTGCACCGATCAGCAGGCGTATGAGCGTGGTTTTCCCCGCGCCGTTTGGCCCCAGCAGGCCAAAAATTTGCCCGCCTTTGACGGAGAGCGTTATACTTTTCAACGCTTCAACGTCATCGAAGTTCTTGGATACATCATGGATGCGGATGGATGTACGTTTCGTCATCGATAACTCCGTTGGATGTATTCATGGATTCCTGGAAATGTGATAGAAATACAATTCGATGCGACAGAAGCTATTCTACGCGAAAAGGAAGTCGATTCAAAGTCAAATATCGAACCCAATTTCTCGATGTAGATGATGGATTTATTAGGGAGGAAAAGCGTGCTTCAACCACCCGAACCGGTCCTCGTCACCAACCTTTTCCCAGAGATTCTCGAGCATCTGCTCGTTTTACTCTCTGAACTCAAGCCGGATGAATGGCGTAAGCCCACGGTTTGTGCGGGTTGGAACGTCAAGGACGTGACGCTGCATTTACTGGGCGTGGAAGTGGGCAATCTTTCTGTGCGGCGCGACGGTTACGTTGCCACACAGGAAATCCAGAACGGGCGGGAGCTCGTCGAATTCATCAACGCCTGGAATCAGGATTGGGTGCGGGTCATGCGGCGCACGAGTACGCGCTTGCTGGTCGAAATGCTGCGCTTCGTCGGAGAGCAAGTCTGCAGCCATTTCCGCCTCCTGAATCCCCATTTAATCGGCGGACTGGTTTCGTGGGCCGGACCCGATCCGGCGCCGGTTTGGCTGGACCTGGCGCGCGAGTACACGGAGCGCTGGCATCACCAGCAGCACATTCGTGATGCGGTGGATCGGCCGGGGCTCAAGGAACCGAAATACTTCGCGCCGGTACTGGGGACTTTCGTGCGGGGGCTTCCGCACGCATATCGAAGCGTCGACGCCGAGGACGGAGCCGCGCTGTCGCTGACGATCGTAGGCGATTCGGGCGGCAGCTGGTCGATCCAGCGAGAAGGAGGATCCTGGCGTTTGTATGCGGGAGCGTTCGATCGTCCGGATGCTGCCGTAAGCATCGATGAAGATATTGCCTGGCGCTTGTTCACCCGCGGCATGGACTGGAAAACGGCCGAGGACAGCATTACTTTTTCGGGAGATCGGGAATTGGCAGGCAATATCTCGAACGTGATTTCGATCATCGCTTGAGACGAAAATCGAAGATGATCACCGGAGGTTGACCACTGCGTGACCGAATGAAAATCCTGCTCCTGCTCTTCGTTATCATCGTTATCGTGCCTACGATCGTACTTGCCGACCTGGGCCGGCTTCCCGGTTTCTTGGCCGCGGTTTACGTCTTTCCGAATGGGGATAAAGTGGGACATTTCGTCCTGTACGGCGTCCTCGCTTTCCTGCTCGTGATCGCCTTGCCTTCCGGCAAACCCCAAAGACACTGGAAAACGCCGCTTCTGGCCTGCGGTTTGCTTGTCGTCGCCATCGGGGTCGAAGAGGTATCGCAAATGCTGCTGGCCACCCGCAGCGCCGATGTGCTGGATTTCGTCTGCAGTGTGCTGGGTGTGGCGTTGTTTGGTCGTGCAGCCTGGCGGATCAAATACAAGAAGATACCCACTCAGCCGGAAGGATAGTCGTATGACCTGGATGGGGAGGTATCTTCTGCGGTTCTACTTTTGAGTAACTTGTGTTTCGGTGATCTCGCCTCGAGATGTAATCTCACCTTCCCAATGCAGCGACGCACTCGCGTTATCGATAACCAGCTCGTATCTGGAAACGATCGGTGCAGCGGGCATGAAGCTGACCTCGACGTTCCAGGCCTCAGCTGTATATATCACGAGCCCAATGCCAGGTTCCTCTGCTTCGGGTCTTTCCGTTTCCCAAATCCCTGGCGCTGTCAAGTCGTAGGTTTCGACCAAGAACGCAACGACAGCGTCCCGGGCTTCGTCGGCCGAAAGGATCGTCGCCGGGGGAATGTAAGCTATTTCCTGGATTTCCCCATTAGCGTCGATGGTCCCCTGCCAATTGAATCCAGAAATGTTGCCGATTTCGACCTCGTAGGTTGGCGGTTCTGTGGCGTTTTCTACTGGTGTCAATTCGATGATCCAGGAATCGGAAACGAACCGCCTGGTCGGGGAGTCGCCCGGGCCATCTTCGAATTCTTGCCATTCGCCGGATATTTGGATGTCGTAGTGCTGGATGAGATATTCGACGATCGCCTGCCTGGCGATAACGATGTCGTCGGCCTCGGATGTGGAACCGGCATCTTCATCGGCGGGTCGAGTCTCCAGAGAATCTCCGGGCTGGCATTCACCGCGGAAATAGGCCCATTCATCGCACTCGCTGCCGTCGTCGAATATGCAGACGCCGTATTGACCGCCGTCCGCATCCGTGCGTATCTCGAGCGTGCCGCCCTGATCTTCGCAGAACACCGAAGCCGGGTTGGGCAGTCCTGCATTCTGCGCTTCGGTTGCCGCTTCCGTCGGGTTTCGTTGACAGCCGGATAACAGCAGCAGGGAGACGGTGATCATCAATGATGCATTGCGTTTGGTTTTCATGTTCACATTCTCCGAATTTCATTCGTAATCGTGATTTCTATCACAAATGACGCCATCCATGTCGAAAAGGTTCCAGGGATTTGGAGATCGTTCTACATCAAGCTGCGCGTGCGTTTTCGATAGATGAAAGTCGCAAGTTGCGGATAGGCAGCATTGATAGGTTCGGGGCATATTATACTGAATCTCTGCAACCCTGAAGATCGGGCTGCGGGCATTGATAGATGGTGTGCGAAATTCGAGCAACATCGAGTACAATCTAGGGTCGATCTCATCGATTTAGTCGTTTGAATTGAACGCTGGAAATGCAGTCGATGAAATCGCGAGAAGCGGGAGGTTTTGTGTCGGCCAAGGAATTGAGCAAGAAAGCTGCGGGCTATCTCCGCCGGCTGTGCGTGGACATTCCCACCCGGCAGGTCGGCAGCGCCGGAAATCATCAAGCGACGGATTATTTCGGGGGGTTGATGGCTTCGATGGGCTACGAGATCGAATATCCGCAGTTCGACTGCATCGATTGGCGCGAGGACGGTGCGCAGTTAAGCGTCGAGGGGGAGTCCTTCGAAGCTTACGTGAGTCCCTATTCCCTGGGGTGCCTCGTGAGCGCCCCCCTCGTGGTGGTCTCCAGCGTCGATGAGCTCGAGGCGGCCGAGATTGCAGGCAAGATCGTCCTTCTGCGAGGCGAAATTGCCAAAGAACAGCTCATGCCCAAATTCTTTCCTTTCTACAATCAAGCAGAGCACAAGTACATCGTTCAACTGCTGGAAGTGAAGTCGCCGGCGGTGATTATCGCATCCACCACGGAGGATCCCCTCGTCGTTGGGGGTGTGTCCCCATTTCCGTTGATCGAGGACGGTGATTTCCACATTCCTTCCGTCTACACGACGGCGCAGGAAGGCGATCGGCTGCGCAATTATGCCGGGAAAACCGTCTCGTTGGACGTGAGTTCCTCGCGTATCCCCTCCGGCGGATGCAACGTCGTTGCCCGCACTTCCTGGTCTGGGGAACGGCGCATCGTGTTCACCGCGCACATCGACAGCAAGGTGAACACGCCGGGTGCGTTGGACAACGCATCGGGGGTCGCCATCCTGCTGCTGACGGCCGAATTACTCGGTGAATGGCGCGGTCGTGACGCGTTGGAATTCGTTGCCATCAACGGCGAGGATTACTACTCGGCGCCGGGAGAGGTGCTGTACCTCGAGCAAAATCGAGCTTCGCTCGATGAAATCCTGCTCAACATCAACATGGACGGTGTCGGTTTCCGCAGGCGGAAAACCGAGTACTCCTTTTACGAATGTTCGTCTGAAATCGAGAAGCAGGTGCGGAAGACCTTCTCCGCACACAAGGAGTTGGCGGAGGGAGGCGTCTGGTATTCCGGCGATCACATGATCTTTGCCTTGAACAACGTCCCTGCGCTGGCGCTTACCTCGGCGCAGGGAATGGAAGGATTGGCGCAGGTCTCCCACACGCCGAAAGACGAGCCGGACCTGGTGGATACTGTGAAATTGGTGAAGGTGGCCTATGCGCTGCGCCATCTGGTCATCGATCTCGATCTCTCTCGGGACAACTCCGCGTAACACACGTTTCGGCAAACGTTTTGGAAGACGGGATAGAGAACGCTGGGGAAACCCCGTTTATACTTCGCCAGAATTTGAGGATCAATTGATGCTGACGCCCAGGGTCTCTTCAAGGAAATCCTGTATCAAGACCAGCGGGTTTGGATCCGTTTCGGGCGCGATCAGCATCATGCCGTGGCCGCTGCCGGAGTAGAGGTACTTCTGGTACAGGTCCCCCGAAGCGGAGTCACATGCCTTCAGCGAAGGAACGTCACCTTCACTTGCGAGGCACCAGACCGGCACCGCAGGGGGCACATTCGCACCGCTCAGGTCTCGAACGACTTCTGCATACTCCATGCCCAGATAGCTGCCTGGAGAAAGGGAGAAAGCACCGAGACAGGTATCGCTGCTCTGGTTATGGAGCAGGCAGCCGTCTGGGGCGCCATCCGCGCCGATGCTGGCGCCAATGGCGACGATGTGGTCTGGATCGGTGGTTTCCATCAGACTTACTTCCACGAATGCGGCCTTGGCGTCGATTGTGTTATCGGCCTGATCGCCCACGGTCAAATGGCTCTCGCAGTGGCCGCGGAAGTCGAAGATGAAGACGTTGAAGGAAACATCATCCGGCATGGGGGGAAACCAGGTCGGATCGAGCCACGGCCCTGCTTGCTGTGCGTCACAATCGATGCCTATGGCCATTTCCCAGCCTTCGCTTTCGGCGAGTTCCTCCTGGCGGTTTTGCAGCCAGGGTGCGATTGCCAGCCAGTCCCGCTGATCGCCGGGATACCAATGCATGAGGATCACCGTCGGTGCAGGATTACCGGCCGCTGCGAAATAGTGTCCCACCAATTCCTGGCCATCTTCGGTGGTAAACTGGATGCGCATGGGGAATGCCGCAAGCGGCGGAGCCGCCGGCTCGGGAAGTGTCTCGGCATCCTCTTCAACTGCGGGTTCACTGCCTAATTCCTCCGCGCCGGCTGAAACCCCGATCTCTCGCTCGACGGGTGAGGGGGTATCCGTAGATCGGTTGCACCCCGATAAAGCGACGACAATGATAATGACCGGCAGTCCTATCGTCAGCTTCCAAGAACATGGAAATATGCGCATCGTGCCTCCTGTGCTGGCAAGACCTCAATACGAAGGCTTACAAGTGCAGCGTCCGATCTCTATGAAAATTCTCCAAATCACGACTAAGGGTAGCATAATTCCCTCTCGAGACAACAGCACCTCCACTGTAACAGGTTGCTCCAGGATAGAAGCGATACGTCGGCGTCGATTGCCAGCAGCTTTATCGATGCCATGAAAATCATATAATTGAAAGTGGACCGTCAATGAGTCCACCGAGCGTATCGAATTACGCGGCGGACAGGATGGAGGGAGGAACGATGAAAAATGTCGTGATAACGGGGAGCACGCGCGGAATTGGCTTCGGGATGGCATCCGCCTTTCTTGAGCGAGGTTGTTCCGTGGCGATCAGCGGTAGGGAGCAAGAAAGCGTGCAGCGTGCATTGGAACAGCTGCGGGAGGAGGAAACAGCCGGCACAGCCTACGGATATGCGTGCGACGTGTGCGATGCGACTCAGGTACAGTCACTCTGGTGGAATTCTCGAGAAGACATGGGCCACATCGATATCTGGATCAACAACGCCGGTGTCAACGGATCGCCCAAGGCGGCTTGGGAGAATTCTCCGCAGGAAGCCGAACAAGTCGTGAGAACGAACATACTGGGGGTGGTTCATGGTTCTCAGGTTGCGCTTAACGGCATGTTGGATCAGGGCTTCGGCGCGATTTACAACATGGAGGGTATGGGCAGCGACGGTGGTATTCGAGCTGGCATGGTTCTCTACGGCATGACGAAACGCGCCGTTTCCTATTTCACCCGAGGTTTGATAAAAGAGGCAAAAGGTACGCCTCTGGTGATTGGCACGCTTCGTCCCGGTATGGTGATCACGGATTTGATCACGGATGCCTATCGCGGACAGCCCGAGGAGTGGGATCGTGTGAAGGGCATTTTCAACGTCATCGCCGATCGGGTGGAGACTGTGGCGCCCTGGCTGGTGGATCGGATACTCGAAAATTCTAAAACCGGAGCACGGATTCGCCGTAGTTCACGGCTGCGCTTGATGCTTCGGTTTATTACCGCGCCGTTTATAAAACGGGACGTCACCGGGGATATCGAAATCCGGGATTAAAACAGGAAGAGGATAACACCTCATTTCATTACGCCGGATATTCATGAAGGGGGACCGGATTTCCCGAAAAAGTCTTCTGTCTGAATTTACACTGAGAGCTTTGTTCCGGCCGTCGAGGGGCGCATCAGCTAATAAGCAACTTCACTCGATCAGATTGGCAGATCAGCAGCTTGGTAAAGTGTGAAATTCTTCCAGACACAATCGAACAACCCGTTTACTGCCGTCCGCTCTGCGTTCCTGGGGCCAGAGGAGTTTGACGGCCGCTTGCATCAAGGCAATTTGGCTCGGGTATTCATGAAGATTCTGGACGATGAAATTGCGGATATCCTCATCAGATACGGTATTCAACATCTTCGCCTCAAATCGCGATCGCTTAAATTCCGGGTCTGCATTGTCGATTTTTTTGCTTCACCCAATTTAAAATAACAGATTGTGACGGAACGAACACTTTCGATTCCCTTACATTTGATTTCCTTGACAAAAGCATCGCTTGGTAGAAAATGGAATAGTCCAACTCAGGAGAATTAGATGAGCGATCCGGAAAAAAGACAAGCCGATCCGTCCACCTTCGATTGGGAATCTCATCTCGCCGTCAGAGCTAAAGGGATCAATCCATCCATCATCCGGGAAATCCTCAAACTCACCGTGCGGCCGGATGTGATCTCCTTCGCCGGAGGTTTACCTGCGCCCGAGCTGTTCCCCATAAAGGAATTCGATGAGGCGTGCCATCATATCCTCGAGACGGAAGGCGAAATCGCTTTGCAGTACAGCCTCAGCGAGGGCTACATGCCCTTGCGGCAGTTCCTGGCCGACAGCATGTCGCAGTATATGACCAAGATCGAAGCGGATAACATCCTCATCGTCAACGGTTCACAGCAGGGATTGGAACTGATCGGTAAAATCTTCATCGATCCGGGAACCAAGATCGTCTGCAGCCGCCCGACCTATTTGGGGGCGCTGCAGGCCTGGACGTCCTATCAAGCGCAGTACATCAGCGTGCCGCTCGACGAGCAAGGCATGTGCGTCGACGAAATCCCTACGATCCTCCGATCTGGTGACTCTCCCCGGATCGTCTACGTGCTGCCCAATTTTCACAATCCGGCCGGGATCACATTGCCCTTGGAACGGCGCGAACGTCTCGTCGAGATCGCCCGGGAATATGACCTGATCATCGTGGAGGACGATCCTTACCGCGAGCTGCGCTATGAGGGCCAGGACATTCCTCCGGTTTACCATCTCGCGCCGGAACGAACGATTTACCTCAGTACCTTCTCGAAGACGCTGGCGCCAGGTATTCGCCTGGCTTGGACCGTTGCCGCAAAACCGGCGTTCTCAAAACTCATCGAAGCGAAGCAGGCTGCCGACCTCCACACGGGAACATTCGTGCAGATGGTTGCGAATCGGATTTGCCAGAGCGGCACACTGCGGAAACACGTCAAGCGGCTGGTCGAAACATACCGCAACCGCCGAAACGTGATGCTCGATGCGTTGGAAGAGCATTGGCCGCAAGAAGCGTCCTGGACTTCGCCGCATGGCGGTCTATTCCTGTGGGCGCAAGCTCCGGCATCGATCAACACGCGGGATTTCCTGGAGACCGCCGTTGCCGCGAAAGTCGCCTACGTGCCGGGTTTCGCGTTCTATCCCTACGAAAAGGGCGGGGAACACGCCATGCGCCTGAATTTCTCGAACGCTTCCGAGGAGATGATCAACGAGGGGATCTTCCGGTTAGGGCGTGCGATGAAAGCCAACATCACGGAAAAGTAGACTCAGACGGATTCCGTCAAACGCTTCGAGAAGATTTACAGACTTAAAGGATTCGGGGTTGATCCGCGTTCGATCGAGCGGTAAACTTGCAGGATTATTTCCGTTCGATTGAGAGACGACCGTTGAGCGTTCAATCCATTCCCTACATTTTCCTTCAGGCGCTTCTGCTCGGAACGAACATGCTCTTTTCGAGGTACAGCCTGGATCAATTCCATCCGCTCAATTTCGTTGGGCTGCGCTTCTTTTTGGCAGGAACGTTGGTGATCTTTCTCTACGCCCTGGGAGGACGCAGAGGACGGACCTGGCCGAGGGACAGGCGTCTCTGGATTCATGCTGCGACATTTGGTATTCTGGGATCGGTCGTTCCCATGACAGCGGTCGTGACCTCGTTACAGTATCAATCGAGCGGGGTTACCTCGGTGTTGATCACCATTGGTCCGGCGATAACGGTTTTAATGGCTCATTTCTTCCTGCCCGAAGAATCGTTGAACCGCAGGAAGGCGCTGGGAGTCGTTCTGGCGTTTTCCGGGGCTTTGGTTCTGGCGCTGCGCGGCGAGACCGGACTTGCCGACGTGACGCAAGCGAATCCGATCGGTTATGTCCTGGTGTTCATCGCCATGATTGCTGCCAGCAGCATGATCATATACGCACGCCGCTTCATGCGGGGATATGACGTCGCCGACGTCACCAACATCCAAATTATCGCCTCGGCGATTTTTATCCTGCCTTTGATGCTGTTATCCGTCGGGCTGGACCTCAGCCGGGTCAATACGGGCGGCGTGATCGCGCTTGTTTATTCGTCGTTCGGCGGCACGTATGGCGTCTTATTCATCGGCTACTACATCATCGATCACTTCAGTGCCACGGCGGCATCCATGACGGCGTACGTGATCCCGATCATCGTGGCCATCGGCGGCGTGCTCTTCCTGGAAGAACACATCACGGCCGGGATTCTGGGTGGACTCGCTTGCATCGTCGTTGGTCTGGTGTTGATCAACGAATTACATCCTGACAGACATCCGATGAAAAGTGCATAATCGCATCGTTCGTGCTGTCAGACACCCATAGGCCACAGTCGGCGTCGAAAGCGATGCCGGCCAGATTGCCGAACAAGATCCCCTGATCGATCGACGATTCCCAACCGGTCAGGAAGTTCCCTTCGACATCAAAGCATAACACGCGGGCACTTTCCGGATCTGTGACGCAGCTCACCGATTGCGGACCAACGGCGATATAGGGCTTATTCTCCAGCGATTGGCCGTACCAACCTGCGATCGGCCATTCTCTCACCGCCTGGAAGAATCCCTCGCCGAGTTCCTCGAACACCTGCACTCTTTGATTCCAGGTGTCGGCGACGAAAACAGTTCCATCGTCTTCTACGGCGATTCCCACCGGTTCATCCAGGTAGCCCAGATCGAGACCGAAGGACCCGAATTCGGTGATGTAATCACCCTGGCGGTTGAAAACCACCACGCGTTTGTTCCCCGTATCAGAAACGAAAATGCGGTATTGGGAATCGATGGCGACGTCGCGCGGCCCCCAGAACTTCGTCGGTTCACCGCTCTGGCCGAAGGTGCCGAACATTTCCAGGAATTCGCCCTCTGCGGTGAAGTGTTGGATGCGGTGATTCCAGGTGTCGGCGACATAGACGGTTCCATCCGGCGCAACACCGATACCGAACGGCTTGTTGAACGTTCCTTCATAGGCGCTGTTCAACTCGATGTCTCCGTAGCTTCCCCAGGTGCGAATCAGCTCTCCTGTGGGGCTGAACTGCTGGATGCGCTGATTCATCGTATCGGCGATGTAGAGACTTCCGTCCGGGGCGAGGGCGATGTCATGTGGATTGGAGAGCTCGCCCGGCAGAGAACCTGAAGTTCCGAAGGTGAGATCCGGTGCGAGCACGTTCATGCCCTCTTCGTAAGGCGCCGCGATAGTCTGGATGTCCTCGACGGGTATGGCGACTCCGTAATCCCAGACCTTGGCGGCTGTGTCGACGCGGATGTAGAGGCGGATTTTTTCGGAGGGATTCCAATTGGCCAGGGAAAAGTCCTTGTTGGTCAATTCACCATAGGCGCGGTAATCCCGGTTGAACCAGATATCCCACGCCGCACGCCGGTGGGCGGGATCGAAGAGATAGGGTTTGAGTTTTAGCCACAACCTGCGAAAGTATTCGAATTTACTCATGCTGGCGTCCGAAACATCGATACCTTGTTCGATGCGTTCATTGCGCCACTCTGCCTCCAAGTTCGCAAATTTCCAGTTGTAGTAATCCATGTTCGGCCACCAGATGCGGGTGTATTCGAAAGTGTAGAATGCATCTCCCAGAATGGGTTCCAGTTTCGCCCAGTTTGAATTTCCGGCGATGATGATGGGGTAATTGACCAGATCCCGGCTGGGGCTACTGCCGAAATAGGTGGCTTGATCGTAATTACGCAGGTACCACCAGAAGGGGTAGGTGGATTCGTTGTCGTAGGCGATCTTGAAATCCGGATCGTCGCCTATGCGCTCTGTCAGATCGTCGATCTGCTCGAGCATGATTTTGGGCCCCTTCGCCATATGGGCGTAAACGAGAAATTCCGTCGGATCATCGTAATTGACGTAGGCCGCACGAGCAGATGTGCGCACGGTGACGATCACCAATAAGCTGATGACGATCAAAACGGCCAACTTGCCGACGTTGGCGTTCGACCAGCCTCGGGCTACATAAGTTATGGCCAACGCCGTTCCGGACGCGAAGACAAAGGCGGCAACGAAGGTCATCGTGGCATTGAGTTGTCCGATCTCGTTGCCCTTAAAGGGCGGGTTCTCTCCCAGGTAGACAGCGAGAGCACGCAGGACAGAAAGGACGAAGAGAAGGACAAGGCCGGTGAGCAGCAGGCCGCGGTGTTCCAGAAACCAGTTCCAATCGATCCGTTTCAGGAAGACGCCGATTCCCCAACCTGCGAGCAGGATGAACGGCAGTGCGATGTGCACGGTAATCCAGGGCATTTTTTCACCGGCGAAAGAATAGAGAACCAGAGAAGAGAATCCCCAATACGTGAGGAAGAGCAGCAGAGTGGGGTGCCGTTCCAGTTCACCCGGCTCCTGCTCCGCATCGGATTGCGTCATCTTGCTCTTGATCCATTTCGACAAGCCGACCAGGATCACCACCGGTGCGACGAGAATGGGCAGGAATTCGTAGATCGGGAGCTGGATCAGGGCGTAGTAATACAACGGTTGGCTGCCGCGTTCGACTCCTTGCTGGACGAGCCAATATCCCAGCGAGCCTACCATGCCGGTCGCGATTCCTTGTCCGTTGCTTAAAAACGTCGAATAAAGCAAGAGATAAGGGACGGCAAAAATCCCGGCAGCGGCGGGCCACTTTCGCCAGTTCCAGAGTAATCCGATTGAAGTGCTGATAACGACGAGCACGATTACGATGACCGCAATATTAATCCTCGTCGTGGAATCTTGATAATTGAGTGGATCTAAACCCAGGATCGTGGCCGGAATTGCGGCAAGCTGTGGCAGGACCATGGTGATGAACAGAACCAACAAATCGAGATCGGGAAAATCGGTTCGCAGGTCTTTTCCGAATGCGCGGATCAAACTGAAGAGGATCAACGCTATACCGATCACAGCAGCGACCGCAGCGGTAATGATTCCATAACTTTCTAGGAAATCCTGGTCCATTTCAACGGGAGTCACTTCCGCCGGTTGTGGCTGCCCGGACACTTCCGCCTCGGCGGATGGGACTTCGTATAACTGCAGATGGAAATAACTGTACAAACCTAAGCCTGCACCGAGCACGGCGATCACCAAACCGCTGATAAAGATCCACTTCAATTCGGGTCTGTCTTTCAGTTTTTCGATGACCCGCCAGGCGAAGTAAATCGCCAGGAAGACGAGTATTTGTGCGGTGAAGATGAAGGCAGTTTCTTTGGTGGCGAAATGCAGCGCACCCACGAAAGCGAGCATGTAGAAATAACGCATCTGGCGGGTTTCGATATAGGTGAAGACACCCCAGACCGTGAGCAGCATGAGCGGAACGGTGAGCGCTTCGTTGCGTGCGTATCTCGAGTAGTAGAGCATGAAGGGCGAAATTAATATCAACGCAGCCGTGACGAGCGCGCCTGTTTTACCGAACCAGCGATGGAACAGCCAGATCAATCCTACGGCGAGGACCCCGAAGACGGCGGCGGGCAGGCGCGCAGTCGTGTCGTTGTCTCCAAAGAGGAAGTAGGAAAGCGCGATGAGATGAAACTGAAGCGGTCCGTGGGAGAGTGGATCGTGCTGGTAACCATTGCCTTCCGAAAGCAGCCAGGAGAAATAGACGTGAGTCGTTTCGTCGTGACTCATCACTCGTTCACCGAGATTGTAAAAGCGGCTGAGGACGGCCGCGAGGATGAGAAGAATCAATATCAGCACGTATTTGTCGAGTTTACGATCGAGAAATGGGAGGGATTTCGGACGGGCAGCTTCTGTATGGGTTGAATGCGCTTCAGTCATTCGTGTCTCCGCTTGTTCACTGGATTGACGACGGCCACACATTTCGGATACGCCGCGATCGTTCGGTAATATGCTGCTTAATATACCCGTTTAATGGCCTCGATGGTAGATGTCGGCCCATCGAATTGCATTGTTGGAAGAGATATTTTACGTAGAAAAGGCGTATACATCGAAACAAAGCAGTATATGAGTCAATATTTCCGAGAACCACAGGTGTGGGACGTTAAGTTCGTATGGATTGGTCGTGGAATCCTGTGCCGTCCGTTTATCACATAATAATTTGGACGATATGGGGTAGGATATAGGCGGACTTTCACGGCTTCAAATTTGGGCGGGAACGATGGGATCTGTATTTTAGCTGCCCAGCGTGCTGCCGCCATGCAGAGGGGTTTCATGCCGGACTTTGCGATTTACCCGCAATCCGAACTGCCAGCTCCACTCAAGTGGCAAGCGCTTGCCTTCATTAAGCCCGAGTGGCCCTTCGTCTTCTCCGATGAAGATCAATTCCTGACCGAGTCCTGCCTGTCCGATCGAGATCCCGTTCATTTCGTCGCAGCGGAAGGGGATTCGCTGATCGGGTACGCCTCGATATTTCGTTTGTATCTCGACCACGCCGACACGAGGTACGAAATCTACGCCTTCGGGAACATGTTTACCTTTCCGCCTTACCGGAAGCAGGGATACGGAAAACGGGTCCTGGAGATGGCGACGAACTTCATCCGGAAGAGCGACGTGGACGCGGGGATTTTATTTTGCGAATCGATTGTCGTGCCTTTCTATCAGGCTTGCAGTTGGCAGACCGCCGGCGCGGGTTGGGACTCCGGATGATTATCATCAGCACGACCACATCGTGAGGATGATTTTGTACGTATCCGAGAAGGGTCGGCGCGGCAGGCCGGGTTTTGACGGCCAGCCGCTGTACGTGAAATGGTTGTGGTGAGCAACGATATCTGTATTACCGGGCGATCTTATCAAATCTGTGTTCCGCCTGTTTCGAGGGTCATCATGCATACCGGAAGGATATCTGCGTAAGGAGGCAAAGATGGATGCGTACATCGATACGGTTTTCACGTTGGATGTCGTCGCTCTCACGATGTTGTTGGCCGGTGCGCTATGGTCTGTTGCCTATCCAGCCAGACGCATCTGGCCTCCTCCCAGGAAAGCGTCCTGGCAATTCTGGCTGACGTGGATCCTCTTCTATCTGGTGTTTGGGTTCAACCTGTTTCTTCTCGTTTTCGACTGGAATACATGGATATTTACGGACGATCTTCGATTTATCATCGGAGCGCCCCTGGTCGTTATCGGCGCGTTGCTCGTTACGTGGGGGATTTGCACGCTGGGCACGAGCAACACCTCGGGGCTTGGGGAGCGTTTTGTCTCTTCGGGACCGTATACGTTCACTCGCAACCCGCAGTACCTGGGGGACACGATCCTTTTTCTGGGACTGAGCGTTGCTGCGAATTCACTGCATTTATGGATCGCGCATATTCTTACCATAATGGTTTTCATGGTGACGCCTTTGGCTGAGGAACCGTGGCTCGCAGCGCAGTATGGAGAAGAATACGTAGAATACCGGAGCCAGACTCCAAGATTCCTCTAATTCTGAATGCTCCGAGAGCTGGCCCGGCCCGGGCGTCGAAACGCCGGAGGCATATGCGCTGTAATCCCACACCGCGATGGGCAGCAGCGGTTCCTCTGGGGAAAGGGCGGTCATCCCCGAGAGAATCGTGAACTGCAGTCGATTTGCTCCCGGATGTTTTCTTATGCTTTGCAGTTATGATTTGAATCTCTTACAATCCATGTGAAACGATCTTCCCATCCGTATGAATCACACCGCCACTTGGGAGGGTGTTACCGTTGCCGTTGTTCGTGATGTTCTACGTCGTAATCGAAATGCTTCTGGGTCCGCCATTGGATGTGCTGATCGATTCCGAAAACGGCCTGCCGCCGGGATACGACCCGGGATTAAATGCACAGGCCGTGCTTGCCATCGAAGGACTTCAAGACGCAGCAAACGATCAGGGGATAACGATCGCGGTCAATTCAGGGTACCGCAGTTTTGCCTACCAGACGGAAGTGTATGCGCGTGAAAATGCAGAACCTGGATCGGATGTGAGCTTGTTCTCCGCGTTGCCCGGGCACAGCGAGCATCAATTGGGTACGGCGTTCGACGTCGTCTGGCCGGGTGTGGCTATGGGAGCCAGCGATCCTCGCAACGATCTTTTGTATGCCTGGCTGGAAGAAAACGCGCATCGCTTCGGATTCGTTCTCAGCTATCCCTACAAACGCGGCGATGTGTGGCCGTATTCCAACCGTTTCATGCCGCTCGTCACGGCGTACATCTACGAGCCGTGGCATCTTCGCTTCGTGGGCGTCGAACTGGCGACTTCTATTTACGATTCGGGATATACTGACCCGAACAGCCCCGTTCTCCCTCAAGACTTCTACCAGGTCTGGCCGTAACATCAATAATTCTGCAGGTCAGGATCCGTCGTTCCCCGTGATTCTGGAATCAGTAATGATTTATCAGCGCTAATTTTGATAGAATCGAACTGAGTATCGTTCCTCAGAGGAGGTTGGAATGGGGAATTCGTTCAAGCTTTTCAGCGTACGCGGGATCGACATCCGCGTCCACGTGACCTTCCCTTTAATCCTGATATGGTCTGCGCTTCAATTCGGGTTGTCGCCCAGCGGCGGGACGAGTGGAGCCGCCTTCGGCGTACTGACCACGCTGCTGCTTTTCATCATCGTCGTCATGCACGAACTCGGACACAGTCTGGCAGCCCAGCATTACGGCGTGACTGTGAAACAAATCGTACTGCTGCCGATCGGTGGTGTGGCTCAACTGGCACGCATTCCGGAGAAACCTATTCAGGAGTTCGTCATCGCCATTGCAGGACCCCTGGTGAATTTCGCCCTGGCAATTGCCCTCACGTTCGTAGGCTTGTGGATTGGTGTACGAGTGGGATTGGAAGCGATGATCTCTGCCGTGGGTGGATTCAGTGTGCTTGGATTGTTCGGCTATATATTCACCTCGAATCTCTTCCTCGGCCTGTTCAATCTCTTACCGGCGTTCCCGATGGATGGCGGGAGGGTGCTGCGCGCCGTGATGGCGATGAAACTCGATTACGCTCGCGCGACGTCCATTGCGGTGACGGTCGGCCAGATCTTGGCCTGGCTGTTGGGTCTATGGGGATTCTTGCAGGGCAATTTCTTCCTGATCGTGATCGCGATTTTCATATACATAGGTGCAGGCCACGAAGGACAGACCGTGCAGTTGCGTAACGCACTCGGTGGATTGTCCGTTGATCAAGCCTACTCGCGCGATCTCGAAGTCCTGCATCCCGATTCGACGCTGCGCGATGCGGTCGCGTTGACCCTGAAAACGTATCAAGCGGATTTTCCCGTGTGCGATGGTGAGAATCTGGTGGGAATCCTGACGCATTCACATCTCGTGGATGCCTTGAACCGTCATGGACCGGATGTGCCGCTTGAAGGGGTGATGATCTCGGATTTCAAACCGGTAACGCCGGAAACGGCCCTTTTCGAAGCACAGCAGCACCTTCTCGAAGAACGACTGGACGCGCTGCCGGTCGTGGATGGGAGTGGCCGATTCCTCGGTTTGATCACGACGCGCGACATCAACGAAGCGTATCGCGTGGTTTCGACGCGATCCGACATTCTGCCCCTGGCTGCCGCTCGAACGGATTGATCGCAATTCTGCGGAAATGGATCAGTCGCGTTAGCTGGGTGAGCGCATAGCTCCAATGGGTGCTGTACCTGGGGCATGAGATATTGTATAAAAATGTAGGAATCATAGTCTCTTTAGATTCAACCCTGCTTTGGGATTTGCGCTGAGGGAGAGTCATTCCCCAGATACATAGGGTCCGGTTTGCGTCAAGCGGCATTCGTGTGCCTGTTGATTCGGTTGCTTGGCGAAGATTACATTTTGATCCGCAGCATTTGAAAGGTTCTACTTATCTGGTTCAGAATCCTATCGTTCGGGCAAAGCCGTGCCAGTTGCCCCATATTCGTGTTGTGATACACTACGAATGGTAAGTGACACCCCGGAAGAGGCTTTCATGGCAGAAGAAGAAAAACGACTGGTTTGTATCGAAGACGAACCAGAAATGATCGATCTGGTGCGTTTGATTCTGAGTCGTAAAGGCTTCACCGTAATCGGCGCAAATGGCGGTGTGGAAGGCCTCGAGGTCGTTCGGCGAGAGAGGCCTGACCTCATATTGCTGGATCTCATGATGCCGGATATGGACGGCTGGGAAGTGTACCAGCAGATCAAAGCGGACGAGGAATTACGTGAAATTCCGGTCGTCGTGGTTACAGCCAAGGCGCAGTCTATCGATAAGGTGTTAGGACTTCACATCGCCAAGGTGGATGACTATATAACCAAGCCCTTCGGGCCCCAGGAATTGCTCGAAAGCGTCGAAAAAATACTCGGCATGCAAAATTGAACCTAGAGTACAACGTTCTTCAGGGGCGGCGCAGGTCGCCTCGCACTATTTAATCAACATGACGCAATGGATTGAAATTCGCAATCGTTCCCAGGATAACGTGCTCGTCGTCAGGGCAAAATGGTGTGAATCATTTCTATGCCGCTTGCGCGGCCTTACCTTTCGACGCGTGCTTTCGGCACTCACGGGGCTGCTGCTCGTTCAATCCCGCGAAAGTATCGCCGGTGGAACCATTCACATGTTCGGGGTATTTTTCTCGCTCGGTGTGATCTGGCTCGATGCCGACAAGCGCGTCGTCGATCACACGGTCGCCGATCCCTGGCGGATATACACACCCAACGCGCCTGCGCAGTACGTGCTCGAAGGCCAACCCGAAATTCTTGATCGGGTCGCCGTGGGAGACGTTCTGGAGTTCTGTGAGTATGAAGCAGATTAAACTCATCTCTTTGTTGTTGGTCGTCGTGTTCCTTGCTCCTGCTGTCGCAGTGCGCGCACAGTCGCAGGGACCTACGTACGTCATCCAGGAAGGAGATACACTGACTTCCATCGCCGGAACGTTCGGTACGACCGTGGACGCAATCGTCGCTGCGAACGGCATCGAGGAGAATTCGATATTAATCCCGGGCTCCTCACTCACCATTCCCGGATTCGAAGGCGTACAGGGGGAACTGACGACGCAGACAATTGAATTCGGTGAAACACTCGAGAGTCTGAGCTTGCGCTACGGCGTTGCAGAGGAAGATCTCATTCGTCTCAATCGCATTCTCCGGCCGGGCCGTTTGTACGCCGGGCAAGCGTTGATCTTGACTCAATCCGAAAGCAATTCGTCCCCGGCGACCATTTCACGCATCTTGCCCAAGGACGGCGAGGGTAAACTTGCATTGGCCGTGCGGGAAGGCGTGAATCCATGGAGTTTGAATACATTCGAAGACGATGAGCGGCTGTGGGTCATTCCTTCAGAGATTCTCGTCGCCCCGGACGGGGATCGCTCCATTAATTCCCTGCCCGATTCCATCGTGTCGGCGACCTTGCATCCGTCTCCTGCAGTCCAGGGGCATACACTGGTCGTGCGGATCGACCTGGACCAGTCGGGTTGGGTGGAGGGGCGGCTGGATGGAAAGAAACTCAATTTCTTCTCGGAAAACGAGCGTTCCTTGGTGTCACTGCAGGGTATCCACGCCTTGACAGAACCTGGACTCTACGATCTGGAGATTTCCCTGTATCCGTCGCTGGGAGAAGAGCCGGCGTTTTCATTCGTGCAGCCGATTCGTGTCCTGGATGGGGGATATGCGTTCGAAACGATAAACGGGGTCCCGGCGGAGACCGTCGATCCTGCCGTGATCAACCCTGAGCAGGAGATGGTCGAAGAACTGCTTGCACCAGCAACGCCCGACCGGATGTGGGACGGCCCTTTCCAACTGCCGTCGAATTACTACACGGAGAAGTTCCTTTCCGTTTTCGGAACGCGCAGGAGCTACAATTGGGGCGCACTGGAGTATTACCACACGGGAGTGGATTTCTACGCGAAAACGGGCGTCGAAATACTGGCTCCGGCGCCTGGAAAAGTGATCTTCACCGGTTCGCTAACGATGCGCGGCAACGTGACCTACATCGATCATGGTTGGGGCGTCTACAGCGGATATTTTCATCAATCCGAGTTTCTCGTTTCGGAAGGTGAGTATGTCGAAACGGGCCAGGTTATCGGACTCGTAGGAAACACCGGCCGATCGACGGGGGCTCATTTACACTGGGAGATTTGGGTTGGAGGTGCTCCTGTGGATCCCCTGGACTGGATCGCACGAGAATACCCATGAGTTCCGCGTGCATTGATCTAGGGCAGTTGCGCAAAGTACCGCGATGGATGCGGTGGGGAAGGGTGGAGGTCTATTCGGTATCTTCTGAGTCGTCCTCGTCGATGCGATTTGCATAGTAGTCTTCGAGGATCTGGCGTGCTTCTTCGGCATGATCAGCAGGGACGATGATCTCTACTTCTGCTAGAGGACCAACCCCGAACCCATAGATCGTGGTGAGTGCTTCATGGGAAAGTCGAGCTTCGATTCCTCGGGATTTGAGCAGACTGCGCAGTATTTCGGCTTCCAGTACGCCAGAGGTCGTACCAACGACGATGTCATTTTGATCCATGGCACCTCCTGTCTGATGCTTGTAGTATAATGTCAAAGTATCTCCCCTGCGTAGGTTGTGAAGCATAATGCCAACAGCAAGTGGTTTTTCAAGTGACGCATATTGGACGGAGTTCGAGTTATCCGATGATGACCTCGACTTCATCTACAATTTGCTGCTCGAGCGTGAAGTCCCCCTGACTTCTGCGGAGATGTCTCGAGAATTGGTCGAGCGGCGTCTTGAGCAGTTGAAAGAAGATGCCAAGCAAGCCTCCAAAAGCGAGTATAAGTCATACAAACCGGAAGATAGCTACGAGAAGGGTGAAACCCTCGTATTTCCTGCAATCGGCAACGCGGTCGGAGAAGTCGTTAAAGTCCGCTCCGGTGTGAATCCGGACATGGGGGAATTTGAAGTCATCAAGGTCAAATTCGGGAAAGGTGAACCTGCTCGCGAATTTGCGGCTTCTCTGCAAGATCACATACTCAACAATCCTTCCAGCGTAGATGAGGAAGAAGACGGACTCAGTACCACCGAGGGCGTGCTGGCGGTATATCGACGTGTGATCGAGGATCGACTCGAGGTCAGACTTTCGGATGCGGAAGACATTATACGCATCGCCGGGCGTTGGTTCCATAAAGCCCTGGTCGTCGACATCAACGAGGGTCACCTGAACATCGCAGAGGCCGTTTTGGACGTCGCCAATGGTGGGCCTTTACCCACATCGGACTTGCTCGAGCACGTCGGCATACCGCAGGGCATCAATCCACTTCTGATGGAATTCTCAATGGATTATGCAATGCAGGAAGACGAGCGCTTCGACGAAGTTGGACCTGCGGGAGAAATACTCTGGTATCTGAAGCGACTGGAGCCCCCAGAGGTGCTGTATACGCCCCCACGTCTTGAGTCTGACGAATCATCGGTCGATCGCTCCAAACTCACCGATGAACTGCTCGAACTCGAGGCGTTACTTGATGACGAACTCAGCCCCTTGCCTCCATTGGACGAAAAGCTGGACGACGTCACGATCACCCTGCTTTTTCCGCACTGGCGTGTTGGCACCCTACCGCTGTCAACTCGTTTGCGGCCGATGTTTCCGACGGCGTACGAAGCCCCGCGGATTCGATTCAATTTGATCGATGGACACAGCGGCGATCGTTTCCCCGGCTGGGTCGTGCGCGAGAAGGGATATGTCTTCGGGTTTGACGAGTGGTACAGGCGTTATGACGTGCCTACGGGCGGATTGGTCAAAGTAAGCAGAGGTGGTAACCCCGGCGAGGTGAAAGTCGAAACGTTGGATCGCAGGCGGCATAATGATTGGATCCGAACGGTAACGATCGACGAGGAAGGCAAGATTGGCTTCACGATGCTCAAGCAATCCGAAGTACAGCGACTGGGCATGAACGGCGCTTTGCGGGGTTAGACGGGCCAATTCTCGAAAGATATATGCGACTAAATGATCCATCGGGAGGTTGCGTTGCGAGCCTCGCATCCACGCTTCGTCGA
>DAOUEE010000141.1:0-3172 GCA_034430695.1 Anaerolineales bacterium
TTCCGCTTTCGGCCAGCAGCTCGATTTCGTGGGGATCGACGTGTATGGCGTGCGCGGCGATGGTCCGCTTTCCCAGGATGTCGTGCTCGTGCAGCCGCTCCACGACCCGCATCTGCGACTTCGCCAGGCTGTCCTCTTCGTCGGCTTCGTGTTCTGCGACGTGAATGTGAAATCCCGTATCCTGTGCAGCAGCATTTCGACAAGCGTCGAGGGTCTCCTCGGAAAGAGTCAGGCTGGCGTGCAATCCGAACGTGGCGGTGATTCGCCCCTCGGCGATGTTTTCATTTTTACAACGCTCGATGAAACGCCGATTTTCCTCGATGCCCGCTCGTGCTTTCTGTTCCCCGTCGCGATCCGTGACTTCGTAGCACAGTACGGCCCGCAGCCCGGCCTCGTCCACAGCTCCGGCGATGGCATCGAGTGAACCCTCGATGGCGTTGGGGGAGGCGTGGTGATCGATGAGGGTCGTCGTCCCATGGCGGATCGCATCCAGCAGGCAGACCTGGGCGGAGACGCGCACGTCTTCGCTGGTGAGCGATTTATCCAACGGCCACCACAGTTTCCGCAGGATTTCAGGGAAATCCCGCGGCGCTCGTCCCGGAATGGCCAGGCCGCGTGCGAAGGCGCTGTAGAAGTGGGTGTGCGCACAGATGTTGCCGGGCATCACGATCTGGCCACGCGCATCCAGCTTGTAGGCCTGCGTGTGACGGGGAAGCAGCTCGCTATCCAGTCCCAGCTCGACGATCTTGCCGCCTTCGATCATCAGCGCGTGGTCTTCGAGCAATCGATTCGGCTCGCCCCAGGTAACGAGCCGTGCATTGTGGATCAACATCGCTTTATCTCGACCCATTTTCGCCATCCCAGAATGATCGCCCGAGTCTCTTAGCGGTTCTTCGAGGTTTCGCAGATCGAGTGGCACTTTTCGACGAGCGAGGCTGCCCGACGCCGCTGGAAAGACTTGCCGTCATACGACCCCCGATCTGAGGTAATAGAGATTCTAACATGCTGAAATTTTTGGAACAAGCGGTGTGTTTCTTGCCGGTTGCGGACATTCGTCCGCGACCGGTATCCGGCAGATTTGAATCTGCCTTTCTCTACCCGAAAGCGCCTCGAAGACCAACAGACATATATCCGCCGACCATCGGCACCGGATACATATCCGGCGCCAGCGGAGGGTTATGCTGGTTGCGGACATTCGTCCGCGACCGGTATTTGGCAGACTTGAATCTGCCTTTCCCCACCCGAAAGCGTCTCGAAGATCAACGGACACATATCTACCGCCAGCGGAAAGCTGCGAAATGGGGCAGCGCTAGATCACCTCGGCGGCAGCCCCTCGCTTCAAAAACTTCCCCATTCCGCGCTTGCCGTGCCATACGCCTTCATCGACGATCAACGTGCCGCGCAGGAAGACCTTTTCCGGATAGCCGGTCAATTCCCAGCCTTCGTACAGGTTGTAATCCGTGCGGTGCTGCGCGTAGGCCACGCCGTAAACAAGTTTCTTCCGTGGATCCCAGATCACCAAATCAGCATCCGAACCGGGCGCAAGCGCCCCTTTTGTGGGATAGAGCCCGAAGATCTTCGCCGCGTGCGTGCTCGTCAGGGCGACGAATTCGTTGGGCGTGATCTTCCCCGCTCCGACGCCGGTGGTCCACAAGACCGGCATGCGATCTCCGACGCCCGGCAGCCCGTTGGGTATCTTGGTGAAATCATCGGCGCCCAATTCTTTGCCGGGAATGGCAATGCTTTGCCCTTCGTATTCGATGGCTTTCCTTCCATTAAAGAAGAAGGGACAATGATCGGTCCCCAGGGTCTGGATGCTGCCGTCTTCCAATCCACCCCACAAGGCGGCGTTGTCCGCTGCGCTGCGCATCGGCGGCGAACAGATCCACTTGGCGCCGTCTACGCGCTGCAGATCTTCCTTGGTGAAAAAGAGATAGGGCGGGCAGGTCTCGGCCATCACACGCACGCCGCGTTCCCGTCCGTAGCGGATTTGATCCAGGCCGCCGGCGGTGTTCAGATGAACGACGTACAACGCGGCATCCGCCTGCTCGGCGAGTGCAATGCCGCGCAGCACCGACTCCACTGCGCCCCAGGCCGGACGCGTGCGCGCGTGCCAGATCGGTTTCTTATGGCCGGCTGCCAGCGCTTCCGCGGTTAAAATCTCGATCACGTCCCCGTTCTCGGCGTGCAGCATGGACAACATGCCGTGCTCCGCCGCCACGCGCATCACCTGAAAGATTTCCCCGTCCTGAAGGCGCAAACGCCCGTTGTAGGCCGTGAACATCTTTAAAGTAGAAATACCTTCTTCAAGAAGCAGGGGGATTTCGGCCAGGATGCGCTCGTCCAACTGCGTGATGTTCATGTGAAACCCGAAATCGATGGCTGCTTTCGGGTCCGCTTTCCGCCGCCACTCAGCGACCGAGCCCCGCAGCGAGCCGTTCTCCAGCGGCACGAAGTCCATCACCGTCGTCGTCCCGCCGAAGGCAGCCGCTTTGTGGCCAGTGTAGTGATCGTCCGAAGAGACGGTGTCGAACATGGGCAGATCGAAGTGCGTGTGCGGATCGATCCCGCCCGGCATGACGAGTTTGCCGGAGGCATCGAACACCTGCGCATCCGGTGCGTCGAGATCTTCGCCGATCTCGACGATCTTCTCGCCGTCGATCAACACGTCGGAAACGTAGCTCTCGCTTTCCGTGACCAGCATTCCCGAACGAATCAACTTCAAGCCCATGTGGATACACTCCTTGTCGTGATTCTATCGCAATCGAAACACAGGACGAATAAATTATAGACGGGAATATCGATCCGGGCGGTGATCCACAGCAGACTCCGTGCGCTCACGCAGGATGCGCCACAAGCGATCGCGTTTGTTCGATGAGGGCACACGCAGCTGCTTCATTTCCGTAGCGGTCAGAAAGCGTTCGCCCGTCGTATACAGAAACGTGAAGCGGCGCCAACGCTCGGAACGGATGGGCTGGGACAACTGCGACAATACACCGAGTTGAATCTTGAAATAAGGTTCGTCGGCACGCGGGTGGTCGCTCTCCTCACGCAGCAGCTCATGCCGCGTTACCAACTCATGCCCCAGAACCGGTGCAACATGGTGGATCGACCATTTCAGATCGCCAAAGGCGCTCGTCAGGTAGAAGGCGATCCAATCCACGCCCACCGT
>DAOUEE010000142.1:0-32366 GCA_034430695.1 Anaerolineales bacterium
GCTGAATGTTCACCGTCATGGCAAAGCCCATCAGGAACAGCACCAGCGTCGGTGCCAGGAGGACCAGACCCAGCGTGATCGGATCACGCATGATGTGGTTGTACTCTTTGACCGCCACGGCCCACAATCGACGCAACGACACCTCAGACCTCCTGTTCGCTTTCGACAGTAGCTTCCCGCTCGCGGATGAGCGAAATGAACGCTTCTTCCATGCGGGCCGGTGCCTGGCGAATCTCTGCTCCTTGCAAACCTTCCTTGCGCAGAAACTCCCCGATTTGGGGAATGCGTTTAGCAGCAGAGTCCACCACCAGGTGGAGTTCTTCTCCATAAGTCTGCACCTGGCGGATACCCGGGGTCTTCTCAATCAAATGCCGCACGCTGCGCCAATCTT
Source organism: Anaerolineales bacterium (assembly GCA_034430695.1). Taxonomy (GTDB): domain Bacteria; phylum Chloroflexota; class Anaerolineae; order Anaerolineales; family E44-bin32; genus WVZH01. The sequence goes on from DAOUEE010000142.1 coordinate 392, forward strand.
CGTGGCGGATCACGACGACGTCGCCGTGAATTTCGGCACGCAAGCGACGCGGCGTATCACAGCGAATCATGTGCCCGTTGTACATCAGGCCGACCCGCAAACAGCGGTCGGCTTCATCCATGTAAGGCGTGCTGACCACGATCGTCGTACCGCCCAGATGCAGTTCGGTCAGGATGCCCCAAAACTCACGCCGAGAAATCGGATCCACGCCGGTGGTCGGTTCGTCGAGCAAGAGGATCTCCGGTTCGTGAATCAAGGTGCAGGCCAGGGCGAGTTTTTTCTGCATACCTCCGGAGAGATACGCCCCGCGCCGGTCCTTGAACTCCGTCAGACCGGCGAAGTCCAACAAGCGATCCATGCGCGGCCCGATTTCAGCGTCAGCCACGTCGTACATTTTGGCGAAGAAGCGCAAGTTTTCTACTACGCTCAATTCACCGTACAGGCTGAAGATCTGCGCCATGTACCCGACGTGATGCTTGATCGTCTCAGGTTGGCGTTTGAGATCGAATCCAGCGACGGTTGCCGACCCACCGGAGATGTCCAGCAAGCCGGCCAACAGACGCAGCGTGGTCGTCTTGCCGGCGCCGTCCGGTCCCACCAAACCGAACAATTCGCCTGAGGCTATCGCCAGGTCGAGGGATGCGAGCGCACGCACTTCTTTGAAGTCGCGCGTCAGCCCACGCGTCTCGATGATCGGCGCGTTGTCTTTCATGGTGAACGACTACTGCCTCGCTCTGCGGATCAGCCAAAGCACGAGTAAGGCCCCGAGCGCCGGCTCCATTGCCACGCCGAGGTACTTCATCGTTTCGCTGAAACCCATGGCCGGGATGACGTACCAGTCGAGCAGCCCGATGACGATGCAGGAAACGACCGCCACGACGTAATCCCCTTTGACGCCCATGGGACGATTTTCCTTCCAGATGGCGCCGGCGACGGCGCCAATAATCAGGCCGACAACGATCATGACCGCGATTAAGATGAGGATTTCCATTTTATTTTCTCCTTTGATATTACTGGCAAAAATCGACGAACGTAACAAACGTTGCTATCGATCCCAGTCAATCATGCAGCGATAACGACTCGATAATTAAATTCGCCCCCGTACGCAAATGCCGCTCCAGAACGACCACATCTGGAATAGCGGCCCACAGGACAAACATGCCTTCGATAAATGCCCCGATGGTTACCGCAACGTCTTCAGCATTCACCTTTCGGAATTCACCGTTGTCGATGCCTCGTTGGATGATGGGTTCAACGATGTCAAAAAAACTTTTATAGTAGCTGCCAAGTACTTCTTTGACACGCTTCTTTCGTAATAGCATCGCCCAAAATTCATACATGATGGGCATCAAGGACTCATAGTGGGCGATGTCATCCAGCGTTAATTCGAGATATCGCTCTAATTAATCCTTGGCCGGGATATCGGCATTCATGAAAGCGCCCAATTGCTCGAATTCGCGGGCGAACATGCGATCCATGATGCCCTGGATGATGGCATCTTTGCCATCGAAGTACCAATACAGAGCGCCTTTACTCAGCCCCGCTTGTTTGGCGATGTCGTCCATACGCGCCCCATGGAAACCGGAACGCGCAAATACTTCCATAGCGGCTTCCAGGATCTGCTCTTTGCGTTCTTCACTCACGTCAGGACGTGGCGCCATACCTACCTCAAAATAATAAACCGACCAGTCGGTCAGTATTGACTATACAGTCGCAAGCCGCGTTTGTCAAGAATCAAGGTCCGATCGGGTAAAGGGCGACACACAATCCGGCTTGACAATTCTCCCGGCAAACCAACTTCGCAGGCGAATCCAGGGGTTTTTGGAAAAACGCAGTGACTCGGCTTTAAGCTGCCGAGCGGCGTACTGCCTTCCCATCTCGATCAAACGCTCGGCTTGCGTGTAGTCCCAGATTGCTACGTCCGTTGGGGCCGGCAGGTGTATCACCCGCAGCGAGGCGCCGGACGCTTTCGCCCAGGCGATTTCACGCGCTGCCTGTGCCTCCACCATCAATGAAACCGCGTAGGAGGACATACCCAATATGCCTTTGGCTGTATCCTTCGAGCCCATGGCATGGCTCACATCCAATGCAAGGATTTTTGTGGCGCCCCGCTCGATCGCCACTCGGATGGGGAGTTTGGAATAAATTCCCCCATCCAAATAACGCTCGCCGTCAACCGACCAAGGGGGAAAATACGGTGGAACGGCCGAACTGGCCACGGCGCCATCGATGATGCGGTCTGCGTCATCGTCCCCAAACACACGCAGTTCAGCCGTTTCGATATTCACCGCGACGACATACGCCGGAACCCCAACGCAATCTCGCAGTTGTCCGAAAGTATCCACATCCTGCGGTAAATGCCGGTTCAAAAACGACACCAGTGCATCACTCGGCACCATACTGTCCTGCTGTCGGACCAACCGGCGCATTACCCCGATCGCCGTGGGATTACCCACTTCTTTGGGACCCGCTGCGCGCCAGAGATCCTGCAAACGAGCAACGCCGCTCGAGCTGGGATCATAGGCGATGTAGATGGCGTTCAACGCACCGGCGGAAGTTCCCACCACCATCTCGGGCTTAAAGCCCGAGAGGAAGATCGGATCCAATGCACCGGCCTGCATGGCGCCAAAATTCGCCGCCCCACTCATCACTAGTGCTTTCATCGTATCATCCCCTCATATTTCCTATGATCGATCGTTTCCCATTAATGAGCCACGGGACGGATGGCAACGATCGGCATGACTCCAGACAGCGCGCGATATCCTTCCGGCGTGTGCTCCAACTGATATCCGATCAAGCGTCCCAATTCCCGGATGGCCGTTGGATGCCGACGCGCATAATCCTGTATTTCTTCATAGGCTTCGTCGAGCGGCAATCGCTGCGTCTTCGCGGCGAAGCGCCTGCGCCCCACGGTCACCTCGACCTTCGGAGTTTTTCTAATATTCTGAAACCAATCCGACTTCTCCCCCCATCCCGAAGCGACGATGTAGGTGTCCGTTTCCTCGTCGTGGCGCATGACCTCAAGAACGACGCGGCGCGGCAGGCCGCTGACTCGGCCGGTGTGAATCATCATCAAGAAGCGCTGATCCAGCAGCCAACCCAACCCGGCTCGATAGAGCAGGATGGGGAAGCGGTAGAAATTGCGCATCAGGCCGCGCGGCGGTTTTACCTCACGCATCGGTTCAGTCATCGGGCACCTTCAATTCGATCGCATCTTGCGGGCACTGTAGCACACATGCGCCGCAGGCGATGCAGAGTTCTCCATGTTCGAATGCCACAATCCGCTTCTCATAATCCGGTCGCCAACAACCCACCGGACACACTTCATAACACTGCCACGTGCCGTTGCAGCGCTCGGGGTAAAAATGAATCTGCAAAGCGCGCAGGTTCAGCGCCAAGTCGAGGTGTTCTTTGAGCAGTCCGATCATCGAAGGCGATTCCGTCATGCCTTCACCTCCAACCCAGCAAGATGGGAACCAACCAATACGCCAATCCCAGAACGACGGCGACGATCGCTTCCCAGCCCCAGTTGGCTTGTTCTCCGCGCATACGCGGCGACATTCCCTGCAATTCGGCGCCCACGAAAACCGAGAGACCGGTCAAGCCGATGAAGCGGTTGAAAATATCCGGCGAAGCCGTAGAATCCACTCGCCACGAATAGAGCAGCATCCCCGCCAATGCGAACAAGGACAACGGCAGGCTCTTCGCCAAACCGTCGCGTCCGGGCAGCCAGGGAAGCGTGATGGCGTAGAACAGCGACAATCCAAACAAAGCGCTGAGCAAGGGCCAAAAACTGGAAGGCCAGATCAACGCCACCGGAATGAGGATCATCAATCCGTAGAAGCCCATCGTGGCGGCCACCATCTCCAATCGATCCAACAACGGAAAGCGCACGTGGCGCATGTCGTCGGTTTTCTTCCTCCCGGCCTGGAAGTACGTCGGCAAATCGACCGCCCGCACGGGTCCCCAATGCACGCCCCACTTCGTCTGCTCGCGGATCGCCCATCCGTCCACGCCGTTGGCGCAGAGCTGGGGAAGGATCAACGCGTGGTGCTTGACCACTTCATCCAGCCGGCTGGTGCGCAAAGCGCCGATAATACGCTCGGCGGTTAAAAAACCGCCGCCTGCGGCACACCAGACGTTAATTCCACTGGAATCGACCACAAGCAGCCAGACATCCAGCCTGGTATCGATGGCCTTAACCAGGCGCCGGATGGTGAGATCGAAATTTCCGGTCACCAACACAGGCGAATCGGGATTCGGTTCGCCTACGGAATACAAACCGGGTTCAACCTTTGGATACGGTGGAATGATGCGGAAGAAAACCGCCCAGAGATCGATCAACATCGTCCGCAGATTTACCCGGTGACGCAGACGGCCTTTGAAGGAATCGGGCAATCGCCGCGCCGCATCCTCGGGCCTGGGCTTCGCCAGATATAGACACAACGAGCCCAGCAGGTGAGAATCGACGACCCGCGCGCGATAGCCCGCGCGTTCAAGTGTCGTTTGAAAATCCCGCAGGGGATGCGTCGTCGCACGCGTCAGCAGCCAGGTGATTATCCGCAAGGGAAAATGCACCGCAGCAACTGCGAAGCGAGCGGCCCATCCCGGCGGCGATACTTCATCCAAGACGGCCAATTGACCCCCAGGGGCCAGCAAGGAAAGACAGGCCGTTAACACGTACGCTTGCGCGTCCCGGGCCATCTCGCTGAAGGCCAGACTGCTGACGATGAGATCGAAACTTGCCGGCTCAAAACGTTCGGCGATTAAGGCCGCATCCATGTGTTTCAAATCGACGCTTTCATCCAATCCGGACGCAGCAACCCGGTTCTCGGCTTGTGTCAGCATCCCTGCTTCCAGATCGATGCCCACGACTTTAGCGCCCTTGGCCGCCATGGCGGTGGTGAGTGCGCCGGTACCGCAGCCGATTTCGAGTACGCGCATTCCCGGGCGAACGAGAAGCTCGACGAGCTGTTCCTGCAGGTCCTGAAGTTTTCCCAGGGTAAGCAAGCGGATACCGCGATCGTATTGTTCTGGCTGAGTCTCTAACCATTTCATGAAGACAGTGGCCATCGGCATCCTTCCACACGGAAAAGCATAATAGACTGACCGGTCGGTTTATTATAGTATAATCCCGATCTATGGCTAGTCAAGCAAGATATAAACGGTCCGGTATGCTATAATCCCAGCATGACCAATCAAGCGAAATCTCCCTCTACAGATGCGTCCGCCGAACCATCCGGGGAAACCAATGTGATCCTCATGAAACGCAACGAGCTCTACGCCGCTTTATTGCCGCTGGCATTCGTTACCGGGATCGCCGTTGGATTCCTGTTCTGGGGCCGGCAGCGGCCCACCAACGTCGTGACTGAGGAGGCAAAGGCTCCAACCGCTCAACCCACCAGCGCCGCAGCACAAGAGCCGACGCGTTTCGACATCGACGTCGACGATGATCCGTCCATCGGCCCGGAAAATGCCCCCATCACGATCGTGGAGTTCAGCGACTTCGCATGCGGTTATTGCCGCCGTTTCCACGAACAAACCTTCGAAGCGCTGCTTGAAGAATATCCCGACCAAATTCGTTTCGTATATCGAGACCTCCCGGTCGTAGGTGGATATGAAGCCGCACAAGCGGCTGAATGCGCCAACGAACAAGGGGTGTTTTGGAAATTCCACGATCTGCTCTTCTCGGGCGGACTCGGATTGGATGAAAGCGCCTACCGCGAGTATGCTGATGCTGTGGGCATCGATCCCGACTCGCTGATGGATTGCGTCAACGCGGAGCGATATGCCGACGAAGTGGAAGAAGACGCACAGTATGCGTTTAATCTGGGTGCAAACGGCACGCCAACCTTTTTCATCAACGGGATTCCGCTCGTCGGCGCGCGTCCGCTCTCGGATTTCGAGGCGATCATTGACAAAGAACTGGAGAACGGATCGCAGCAATAGCCCATCAGAGTCATACAGCATAACAAAAGCGTCGAAATCGATCCCGACGCTTTTTGATTTAACGATCGTGGGCTATCGAGGCTTCATCGAGCGACTTCTTGCCAAGCTTCTTCCTTCCTCGTTCGCTTCAATCCCGGCTGGGTAACGTCTTCCGGAGGTTCTGAACTTTCCATCAAAGTGCCTTTTGCAAGCAGAGCGGGCACTTCCGCTTCATCGATAGGCTTCCCCAGATAAAACCCCTGCGCCGCGTCGCAGCCCTGTGCGTACAGTATCGAGAGCTGATTCATCGTCTCCACCCCTTCGGCGATGACTTCCAAGCGCAAACTGTGAGCCATGGCGATGATCGCCTTCGATATGGCAGCATCGTTGGGATTGTTGGTCAAATCCTTGACGAAAGTTTGGGCGATCTTCAGGGTGTCGATGGGGAACTTGCGCAGATAACTCAAGGAAGAATACCCGGTGCCGAAATCATCGATCGAAATGCGCACGCCCAGGTCCTTCAAGCGCATCAACGTGGAACTGCTGGTCTCGGTTTGCTCCATGAGGGTGCCTTCCGTGAGTTCCAATTCCAGGCGACCTGGTGACAACCCACTATCCAGCAAGATGCGCTTGATGACGTCGAACAAATCGCCTTGCCGGAACTGGCGCGCCGACAAATTGACCGAAATCCGGAAAGGCCGGGGTTTTGCGTCCAGCCACTGCTGCGTGTGCTTACACGCTTTACGCATGACCCATTCGCCGATCGGGATGATCAACTCGGTCTCCTCCGCCAGGTCGATAAAGCGTTGGGGATAGAGCAGTCCATAATTGGGAAGATTCCAGCGAAGCAGCGCCTCCAGGCCGACGATTTTCCCGCTGCGAAGATTCACGATCGGTTGGTAGTGGAGCACGAGTTCATCCCGATCCAACGCGTGGTAAAGCCCACTGCGAAACGTCAGCCGTTCCGTGGCGCGCAAATTCATCTCAGCGGCGTAAAACTGGTAATTGCTGCAGCCTTTCTCCTTTGCCCGATACATCGACCGGTCTGCAAATTTCAACAGATCTTTTGCGTTTTTCGCATCCATCGGGTAGAGCGAAATGCCGATGCTCGTGGTGATAAAGACTTCACGGTCATTAACATGAAACGGCGGTGCCAACACGTTGATAATCTTTTGCGCTACGATCACGGGCACATCGCTTTTCGGAAGCCCATCGAGGATGATGATGAATTCATCACCCCCCAATCGGGCGACGGTATCCGTAGCCCGCACGCATTTTTTGAGCCGCTCGGCAACGGCTTGAAGGATGATATCCCCCGCATCATGACCCAGCGTGTCGTTTACTACCTTGAAATTATCCAAATCGAGGAACATCAAGGCGACCTGTTCGTTATAACGGTCGGCGCGCGCCAGCGCTTGCGATAAACGATCCCTGAAAAGCGTGCGATTCGCGAGCCCAGTCAGATGATCGTATTGCGCGAGATACGCCAGACGTTCTTCGGCTTGCTTGCGTTCGATCGCATAGCGCAGGGAACGTGTGAGAAGATTGCTGTCCCCTTGCCCCTTCACCAGGCAATCCTGCGCGCCCGCCTTTATCGCCTGCACGACGACACCCTCATCGGAGACGTTGCTCAAGGCGACAATGGGGAGATTTGGAAATTCCAAATTGACAACCCGGATCGACTCCACTCCTTGTGCATCCGGCAAAGAAAGATCGAGCAGCACGATGTCGTAGGAATCTTTCCGGAGTCGATCGATCGCACGTTGAAAACTGATCTCGTGATGAAATGAGAAGCCCTTCAGATACGCATCATCGAGAAGGCCACGTATTATCCCGGCCTCATCGGGTTTTTCCTCGACGAGCAGTACTTTGATCTCGTGCGAGTCCGTCATTTCATTCATCTTTCAGAATCCATCAACGTACAGCCTGCGTAACCAGTTCATAAACTCTCGAATGAAATCTATCCATGAAGATCCAGGCCTGATTGTTAGGCTGCTGTCAAGACAGTTGCAATGCGTAGAGGATACTTCACGATACCGCCGAATGTACTTCGTAATCACATTTATGAATTGCGAAACGGGACGCCGATTGTTTCGCATCACGATCGATACCACCGTCGACGCACACGATCACCTTTGCAATGCCAAGAGTCCCCGGCGCAAAAGGCACACGATTCAACGCAAACTCACGCAAGATGACAATCCGTGCGTTTTTAGTTCCTCCATCCTACAGGAAAGCCGTCGTGTTGCGACTTACGGAAACCATACATTTCCTGGTCTACATAATACAACAAATGTAAGACAATTTACACACGAATCGGCCCGAATTTAGGGCATGAACGCGCTCTTCGAGGTTCGGCTACGGCATTTCGATTTCCACGACGACCATACGATGATCGGAAGCCAGCGAAGTGGAAACCGTCACGGCGAGGGGTTTCAAATCACGCAGCCAGACGAAGTCGATGCGCGACTGCGGCTCGACCGCCGGACTGGTGAATGGAGGCGGGTCGATCCCCAGGACGATAAAGGGATCCTCGAAACCGGCCGCGAGGACCGCTTGCGGAACGGATTCGTGAATTTCGGCATTGAAATCCCCGCCGAATATCGCATTGGAATGATCGCCGACGAATTCCAGTGCCTGGGTGATTTGTGTTTGGGTATCTTCGTCGCTCAGACCCATCCACACAGCATAAGCGTTCAACGGCGCTGCATCGAATTCGAGATTCACCTCGATGATGCCGGTTTGCTCCTGCAAACTCGCAAGCAACTTCTGCGTCGAAGGCGCCACGGGGCCACGGTACAGAAGCGCGATGCCGGTGAGATGCTCGACGGTGGGCAAATAGACCTGATTCATCTGCAATCGGCGAGCCAGATAGTATGCATCGTCCACACAGTAGCTGGTGATGCGCGCCGCATCGACCTCCTGCAACATCACCACGTCGACTTCCGCTTCCTCGATCGTGCGCGCCATGTCTTCGAGCGTGAAGTGCCAATAATCATCATACCCATAATGGATGTTGTACGTCGCAGCACGAACGACTCCTTCCGCATGAAAACCCGCTGCCGGTTTCGGCCAGGCCACGACCAGGGCAACGGCGAGAGCAAGCAGGGCAAACATACCCTCAGGCATGAGGCGCAGACGGGGCGGCGGAATCCGGGATTCGGCCGGTGACTGAAAAACGACACCCACGCCAACCATCACGCCCGCAGCCAGAAACACGGCCCACCCATAACCACGCAAGACCGGCAGTGTGTACGCGTACGTGAAAGTAAAGGCATATACGAAATTGAGCACTAAAAAGAGCACCATCCCCAACGCTACAGCGCCACCAGTGGTGCGAGTCGTTTTTGGGGCATTCTCGAAGGTGGCTGCGAAAGCGCACAGAGTCGCAACCTGGGCCGCAAGGATCGCCAGCAGACTGAGGCCGCCTTCCGAAAAATAACCGACAACCAATCCCAGGAGCAGCAACATGGAAAGGCCGAGTCCGGCCATCGAGGTCTGAAAGACACGTTCGAAGATATCGCGCACCGCTGGCAGGACGAACAAGATGGATAATCCCATCATGAACGCAGCAGAGATGAAATACGCCGTTGAACTCCAGCGCGCCGCTGCGTTGGGAAAGGACAGCAGCGAAATCTGCAAGAACAGAAAGCCGCTCAATGCAATCCCGTCGACGAAACGTATTCCCAGCGGCTCGACATTCTCTTCATCTGAACGTCGTAAAACCAGCCAGGCGAAAGCAATGACGGCGATACTCCACACGACTTGCACATACAACCAGGAACTGCGCAAACTTGGATCATACGTGTCCCCCATAACGCGCAGCACTTGATCCAAGACCAGGGCGCTCAGCATGGACTGAACGAACGAGCGCCGATCGAGTTGCAAGCGGGTCGTCAGGTAGAGGCTCCCGAAAGCGACGGTGAACAACGATCCCCAGAAGCGCACATCGGCCAGATTGACCGACAGGCTGACACGTGCGAGCGCCGTAATGGATGCGAACACCCATGCCCACCGGTTTCGATTCTTTCCTGGAGTCCAGAGCGGTGCGGCGAAAGCCAGCACCACGAAAAGATTGCTGATCACGAGCCAGGAATCGATCGGCCCTTCGAAGATCTGATCGTAGATGATGCCAAACAGCACGGAGAAAATCACCCGTACGCCTTGCAGCAAGAAGAGAAACACAGACACAGAAACGATCGTCCCTATTCCTCGCGCTTTCATCACCCTCTCCTTTCGCGGCGATCGATCCGCCGGAGTCACAAAGGCCGTCGTTCGTATCTGCCTTTCCCTGCAATGCGGATACACCCCGAAACGAAACCCGTGAATTACAACTGGTTCAACTCAAATGATCTGCTCAGGGATAAAAGTCTTTCAGTTCACCCACCGGGAGCGTGATCAAGCCCTCTTCCGACTCGCCGACCTGAGTCACCTGATTCGGCTCCTCTCCCACCAAAAACGCGGTGTATGCGGCCGCCAAAGCATCCAAGGGGTCCGCCTCGTATAAACCGTCTAATGGCAAATTACCCGTCAATAAATGATGGCGAGTGATCTCTTCGAGCACGCGCAGCGGATTGGATACATCCAGGCCTTCCTGATACAGCACCAGTTGGCGCTGCATGCGTCCTTCGAGCGTTCGCTTCAACAGCGGGCGATGCTCCAGGAGCACGGAAAAACATGCGTGTGGGCTAACTTCGATGATCGCGTGATCTGCCGGCTCGTCTCCGACGACAAAGGGTTGGAAGGATAATTCTTCCAGCCGGCGAAAGAGATGAAATCCATTCCGAACCCATCCGGGCGCTTTCTGCTCGTCTGCCGGCGTGTTGTAAAGACGAATGTTGCAGCGGCGCAGCATGAATTCACACACGCGCCACTTCGTCCAAGTATTTCCGTCTGCTTTAAGATTGTTGCGCCGGCGGATCTCGGATCGTCGCATCAGACCTTTGTTTGGAGCCTGTGGTGCCGCGATGGCGACGATGACTTTTTCCAGCCCCGCCACGAAAGCCAGCACGGATTCGATATCGCCTTGGTCCAGTGCCAAGATTTGTTTACGCTTATCGATGACAGCATAATCCAGGGGACGTCTTCCTGCCGTCGGGTCGATTCCCATGTATGCGACGTCTGAAAAAAGCATTATCTCCTCCCACAACTGGCGCGTTGAACATGCGCCTCAGCCACAGACGGATTCGGCCCGACAGGCAGCGGCGAATTCCTCCCAGGCGGTCTGGTCGGTATGGTAGGGCGCAAGCCATGGCCGCTTCGCCGCCATACGTAGTGCCGATTTTACCGAACGGCCAGCGCAGATCGAATAAGCCACGTAAGCCCATCGGGTTCGATGAAGACCCAGACTGCTGTGGATCAGAATGCGCAAATTCTGGGCAACACATGTATGAAGGAAAACGGCCGCCAATAGCCGCTCTTGAATTCCAGCATGCATTTCATCTGCCACGTCCATCCAGAGGAATTGTGCCGGCACAGGACCTGCGAATTGCCGCGGAGAAAGCGGCTTAAAATGAAGTATTGCGGATATTCCCGTTTGATCCATGAAAGCATCCCACGTTGAAGGGATGTGTTCTCCACCCGCAGCGTAGATCTGATCGTGAACCCAGGTCATTTTATCGTTTCAAATTCGTTCCCTCAGTATACATCGGCCTTTTGACGACGGCGAGGCTTGCGGCTATACTTTGCATTCAAATACAGATAATCCTCCAGGAGGAGATCATGGCCAAGAAAGAGAAAGATGGAAAGGAAGCGGGTGGTTTCAAACTGACCTACGCCACGATGTTTGATCCCCCCGAAGAACTCCACGAAAGTTACGAAAGTGCACTTGCGCAGATTAAGCGTGACATGGGCGCCGAACATCCTATGTTGATCGACGGCAAGGAAGTCAAATCTTCGGAAAAATTCGAAGACCGCTCACCCATCAACAAAGATTGGCTGTTGGGGATCTTCCAACAAGGAACGGACAACGACGCCAAAAAGGCCCTTGCAGCCGCACGAAAGGCTTTTCCTGCCTGGTCTCGTGTGCCCTGGAAAGAGCGTGTAAAAATACTGCGCAAGGCAGCCAAACAGATCGACAAACGCATTTTCGAATTTGCCGCCGTCATCTCCCTCGAAGTCGGCAAGAACCGTATGGAAGCCCTTGGAGACATCGCAGAAGCGGCCGATCTCATCCGCTACGCCTGCGATCAGATGGAGAAGAACGATGGCTACATCGTACGCATGGGCAAGGATCCCCTCAGGGGCTACAAAGCGAAAAACACCTCCGTTTTGCGGCCTTATGGTGTGTGGCTCGTCATCAGTCCTTTCAACTTTCCGGGCGCATTAACCGGCGGGCCGGTCGGCGCGGCTCTGCTTGCCGGCAACACCGTAGTCATGAAGCCGGCCTCGAACACGCCGTGGACGGTCCGTCTTCTGGCCGAATGTTTCCAGGATGCGGGAATCCCCGCCGGCGTGTGCAACTACGTCACCGGCCCCGGCAGCACGACCGGGGAGGCGCTGATCTCGAGTGACGAAGTGGACGGGATCACGTTCACCGGCTCGTACGACGTGGGCATGAAGATCTACAAAACGTTCGCCGAAGGCAAATACCCGCGCCCGATCATTCTCGAGATGGGCGGGAAAAACGCCTCGATCGTCTCCGAAAACGCGGACATCGAGCACGCGGCAGCCGGCATCGTCCGCTCCGCCTTCGGGCTGCAGGGCCAGAAATGCTCGGCAAATTCACGCATCTACGCCGCCAAACCCATCTATGAGAAGCTGCTGAAAAGATTGATAGAACTCACCGAAAAATTGTCTGTCGGCGACCCCACGGATCGCGCCGTTTTCATGGGCCCCGTGATCAACAAAAAATCCTACCAGGATTTCAAACGCTTCACGAAACAATTGGCGGACGCTGGCACCATCATCACCGGCGGCAGCGTCATCACCGAAGGTGAGTATAAGAAAGGCTTCTTCTGCCAGCCGACGATCGTTGCTAACGTACCGGTCGAACACCGCTTGTGGAGTCACGAGATGTTCTTGCCGATCAGCATGATCCATCCCGTAGCCGACCTTCAAGAGGCGATGACTCTCGCCAACGACAGCCAATACGGCTTGACGGGCGGGTTTTACGGAACGAAGAAAGAGGCCAAGTGGTTCTTCGACCAGATCAACGTCGGCGTCGCCTACGCCAATCGTCCTCAAGGTTCGACGACGGGCGCCTGGCCGGGTTTCCAACCATTCGGCGGCTGGAAGGGATCGGGGTCTTCGGGCAAGAACGCCGGCGGTCATTACTATCTCACGCTCTACATGCACGAACAAAGCCGCACTTTGATCCGCCCTGTTTGACGGAGTGAGCCTGCGCCCGAGGTGATCTACACCTCGGGCGTCGCTCGATAGCCATGATTGACGTATGCAGCTCCACGAATTGGTAGATCGAAAACATCCAGCACAGGACGCCAGCCTGCTTGTCACCGGTGAAGCGTCAAAGGGTTTGCGATGACGCACCGCCTCAGTCTGGCGCTGATCTTGATCGGGGTGATCAGCTTGCTCGTCTACGTCATCAGCGCCTCGAATCAGCAAGGAGACTATAAACTACTCTTGATCGGCGCATGCATCAGTCTGCTGGGGGTATTGCTGCGCCGTCGCGCAATTCGCAGCAGGGCAAGCCAATCCCAACGGTTTCGGCTGCTGCGCCGCAACCAAGCGGATGAAATGGACGAATGAACCCTCTCGGAATTCATTCGATAACGTTCTTTCCAACAACCCCTGCGAAGTCTGGTAGACTACGGAGGGCTTTCAACAATTTCAATGGAGGATCGAAATGGCTGATTTAGTCGACTACCGCATTTTCGGAGATGATCTCCAGCTCGTCGAGATCGAACTCGATCCCGGCGAAGGGGTGCGCGCCGAAACGGGCACGATGACCTACATGGAAAATGCCATCGAAATGGAGACTTCGACAGGGGGAGGTCTTCTAAAAGGTCTGAAGCGCGCCGTTACGGGTGAGAGCTTTTTCATCACCACATTTCTAAACAGCGGCAACGGCAAAGCGCGTGCGGCGTTTGCAGCTCCCTATCCGGGCAAAATCATCCCCATCGCCATGGAGGATTTCGGCGGCAGCATTCTCTGCCAGAAGGATTCCTTCTTATGCGCCGCGCAAGGCATCGAGATCGAAGTCGCCTTCACCAAGAAAATCGGCGCCGGTATCTTTGGCGGTGAAGGATTTATACTGCAGCGCCTCGATGGCAGCGGATTGGCGTTCGTTCACGCCGGCGGTACGGTGATCGAAAAAGACCTGGCTGCAGGCGATACGTTACGCGTCGACACCGGCTGCCTGGTCGCCTTTTCGACCAGCATCGATTACGACATCCAATTCGTAGGCGGCTTCACGAACGCCCTCTTCGGCGGTGAAGGGCTGTTTCTGGCGAAGATTACCGGACCGGGAAAAGTCTACTTGCAAAGTCTGCCCTTCTCGAGAATTGCGGACCGAATCATGGCGGCTGCGCGGCATCAGACCGGAGAACGCAAGGGATTTGCGGGACTCGGTGGCCAGATCTTGGGAGATCTGATCAGCGGCCGATAACGCTTCAAACGGATCTCGACTTGAGGCGCGAGTACGATCGGATAGCGACTCCCGCCATATCGTAATCATTCGTGTCAAGCGACGCTCTCTCAACAACGCTCGTGGCCTCTCACAGCCGGTTGATGCATCGTGGATCAGTGGCGGCAGCCAGGGACGTTACCCCATGCCAGGACTGACGGATCAAGCGGGGGACCAGCAAGCTTCCGGGGAAGAACTCGTCGATCAGGCGCGCCAGGCCTGGCAGGAAAGCATGCTGCGCCGCCTGGATGAGTTGCGCTCCGATCTACACACCCGCCAACCAGAAATCATCGCCGCTCGATGCGGCGGTACGTATCGAGATGGCAGCATTCTTCTCGAATACTGGGGACGAGCCATCTCCATCCCCTGGAACAGTCTGGCGCCGCTGTTCGTTGAAGAGAACAAACCCTGCTCCGTGTTCGACAGTGCGATGTTGATTTACTACCTGCATACCGCCAGGGGAACCGATCTTGCCGACCGCTGGATCGCATTCCGCGAAATTCCCGGCGGTGCTTTTTACCATCAGGCATTTCAAGGTTACAGCGGAGATCGAGTCGCCCGCCGCTTCGGCGAACAAACGGATGATTTCGAGCGAGCTGCGCAGAAATTAGACGGTTGGCGCCTGCCCGCACTCGCCCCCTATGCTTACGCCTTTCAGCCTTTGCCGCGTATTCGCCTGGCTGCCGCGCTCTGGCCCGGAGACGAGGATTTTGCCGCCCGCGCATCCATCCTGTTCGATGCGTCCGTCGACAGCTACCTCACGATCGACGGTCTGGCGCTGATCGGTGCGGGATTGGCCGGCCGCTTGCTGCGCGCCGGCAAATAAACACAGCCGGATCGGAAAGGCAGACAGGCATGATTACAACGTTATGACACGATCGGCCGTGGTCATGGCGGTGATGATGTCAGGCATTCCCCCCACAATTCCGACGCGTACGGAGTCGTCCAATCCCAATCGATTGAGGCATGTGTTGCACAGCACCAGATGTACGCCCCGCGCTTCCAATTTCTCGAGTTCTCCGAGTATCGGCGAGCCCTCACAGGCCAGCCGCACCCCATCTGTGTAGAAGCAAATCGCTTTGGGCAGCGAATCCGCCTCCACAAGAATTTGCAGGAACTTGCCCGCCAACAGCTCGCGCAATCCCTGGTCTTGCGTCCGCCCCATACCGTCGCTGTTGAATATGAAAACCGTTGCCCGATCCGTAGACACGAAAGCCTCCAGTGAGAAGATATTGCTTCCCCAATAATCCGCTCGCGATTTTCGCCAAAGCCTTCCGGCAAGTATAATCGAATTCGAATGGATCACTCCACTAGAAACGTCGGATCAATCGAGGGGTGTAGCGGCCTGGCGATGGCTTGACAGAATGCCGGATGCTCCACTACCATGGAAGAGCCCTCCGCATTGAATGGGGAATTCGTCGACGGACGGGCGTTGGCCAGAGAACCTGTTACGATCCTGAAGGCATCGTAAATCCCCTCGTCCGTAGGTTTCACCGGAAAAGACGCCCTTTCTTCGCGCAGGACACCGCCGACATGCGGTTCAATGTGGCCTTGGCGTAATGCCAACCGAGCAACACATTCGAGATACCCGGAAAATGAGCCAAACCGCCCTCGATCATCGAAATGGGGTTATTTTGACATCGAGAAACCTGACGCAGGCACAACGAGATCGTTTCAAAGCACACCTCAAGCAGCTCTACGCCGAGCAGCAGAGCACATCGGTCTTGGCGCGGCTTGAGGCCATCCTCGACGAACACCTCGTTAAAGCCGGCGACAAACCGCCGACAGCAGCACCTCTTTCCGAACGCGACACCATACTGATCGCGTACGGCGACATGGTCAGCCGGCCCGGCGAAAAACCGTTGACGACTCTTGCCAATTTACTTCTGAGGCAGCTTGAAGGAGCAATCAGCGGGGTTCACATTCTGCCCTTCTTCCCCTACTCATCGGACGATGGATTTGCGGTGATCGACAATCGCGCCGTAAACGACGACCTGGGAGGCTGGCCTGAAATCGAGAGCATATCCAACGACTTTCGCCTGATGATCGACCTCGTCATCAACCATGTCTCGGCGGAGAGCGACTGGTTCCAACAATTTCTTTCAGGGAATCCCACATACCGCAATTATTTCATCACCCTCGACCCGAAGACCGATCTCGATGCGGTCGTCCGCGCGCGAGATTTGCCATTGCTGACTCCCTTCGAATCGCCACAAGGCCGGCGGTACGTTTGGACGACATTCAGCGCCGACCAGGTGGACCTCAATTTCGCCGATCCCGACGTTCTTCTGGAGATCCTGGATCTGCTGCTCTTTTACGTCCGTCACGGTGCTCAGATCATCCGTCTGGATGCGATCGCATTCCTCTGGAAAGAAGTGGGCACTTCCTGCATTCACCTGCCCCAGACCCATCACGTAGTCAAGCTGATCCGGGCCGTGCTGGACAGCGTCGCGCCGTGGGTGTTGATCGTCACAGAGACCAACGTGCCCTACGAGGAAAACGTATCCTACTTTGGGGACGGCAGCGATGAAACGCACATGGTCTATCAGTTTGCGCTGCCGCCATTGGTGCTGCACACCCTGCTCAGCGGCGACGCCACCCGCCTAACACAATGGGCGAGCCATATCCGTCTCCCTTCCGAGCAGGCAACCTTCTTCAACTTCCTCGCTTCACACGACGGCATCGGTCTTCGCCCGGTGCAAGGCATCCTCGAGACGGCCGAGATCGAAGCACTGATCCGGCACACAAAGGCGAATGGGGGCGGGATATCCTACCGGCAGGTCGATGATGACCAGCGTCAACCTTACGAACTCAACATCAACTACTTCGACGCGCTTGTCGAACGGGCAGCGGAGAATCCCGAATCGGATCGACAGGTCGCTCGATTCATCGCCTCACAAGCGATCATGCTTTCCCTCATCGGTGTGCCGGGAATATATTTCCATAGTCTGTTCGGCTCGCGAAATGACCTGCAAGGTGTAGAGATGACCGGAAAACCGCGCAGCATCAACCGGGAGAAACTCGGTCTGGCGGTTCTCGAAACCCAACTTGCCGATCGGACATCCGTTCGTGCGCGCGTTCTGCACCAATACAAACGATTGCTGCACACACGTCGACGCTTTGCCGCCTTCCATCCGTACGGCAGGCAGCGTGTTATCGATCTGGGTCCATCGATTTTCGCACTCATCCGCATCACGCCGCAAGATTCGAGCGCCGTGCTCTGCCTGCACGAAATCTCGGGGAAAGCCCTCCACGCCACGATCGAGCTGCCCGAACGTACACAAAAGGAGGCGGAGGACGTTCTTTCGGGCCAGACGATAACCCTCGAAGATTGCCCCCTCGATCCCTACCAGGTGCGCTGGATTCAACTGGACGGGGGAGTTGAAGCATGAGAATCGGGTTACTGCATTACAGCGGCCCTCCCACCGTCGGCGGTGTCGAGCAAACGCTTTACTACCACAGCCGGACGCTGACGAAATTGGGGCATTTCACACGATTGATCGTAGGACAAGGACAGACATACGATCGACGCATTCCCATGGACGTGGTTTCCGAACTGTATTCCAAACATCCAACCGTGCTTGCCGTGAAGCAAGAATTGGATCGCGGCCAGTGCAGCGATCGCTTCAATGCGCTGCGTACGGCCATCGAAACACAATTACAGGCGGCGATCGAAGGTCTCGACGTCCTGATCGTTCACAACGCGATGACGCTGCACAAGAATCTCGCCCTCACGGCAGCCCTATGGGATTTACACTCATCAAAAAGGGCTCCGCCGATGATCGGCTGGCATCACGATTTCGCCTGGGATCGCGACGAGTATCAAGAAGAATTGAAGGATGAGTTTCCCTGGGATCTACTGCGCAAGCCATGGCCGGGGGCGACAAACGTCGTCGTATCCAGAGCCCAGCGCGCTCGCCTGGCGCAGCTGTATGCGCTCGATCCGGCCAGCATCCGGGTCATCCCCCCTGGCATCGATCCCGGCGTGGTCGGCAGCTGGACCGACATGACACGCCGCATCGTGGCAGAATACGATCTGCTGCGAGCGGACGCCGTTCTCCTGCTGCCCGCCAGAATCACCCGCCGCAAGAACATCGAATTTGCACTGCAGGTGCTCGCCGAACTTCGCCCGATTTCCTCACAGGATGTGCGTCTCATCGTGACGGGCCCACCGGGGCCGCACAATCCCGCCAACGCGGCCTATCTCGATCAGCTGCTCTCGCAACGGCGCGCATTGAAACTCGTTGCATGCGCTCACTTTCTCTACGAACGCCACTCCCGGAGCGAACCCCGGGTGGACCGAGCCACGATGGCCAATCTTTACGCCTTGAGTGACGCGCTCCTCTTCCCAAGCCTCCAGGAAGGATTCGGCATCCCGCTCTTACAGGCCGGATTTACACGGTTGCCGATCTACTGCAGCGACATCGAACCGTTCCACGAGAGCGTCGAGGACGGTGCGCATTTCTTTTCGCTGCAGGATTCCCCAAAACACGTGGCGAAAACGATCGCAGACACGCTGCTCACAAACGCAACCTTTCTCTTGCGACGTGAAGTGAGACGAAAGTATCCCTGGGAGATCATCGTTTCCAACTCGATGATACCCATGCTTGAAAGCGTACACGATGGATGAGAAGCAAGTGGACGCGGCCAAAACACGCAGGGGCCGTCGCAAGCGGCGTCGCGTCCTCGTACCCATTTTTAACGATGTGCTTCGCGAACCATTGATCGCCCTGGCACATCAGTTGAGTGATGGGAGAATGATTCAGGTGTTAGGGGTCGTCTCCGTGAAAAGTGATGAAGAAATGAGTCAGGCGTCATCTCTCACACAGGAGCTGCGCACGCGCGTTCGCAAAGCAGTAAGGGCCTATGGGGGGAAACAATGGCCAAGAATCATCGCCTCGACAAACCCGGTGTTCGACGTCATATCGTTCATCACCGAGCAAAACGTCAGCTTGCTCTTGCTGCCCTGGTCGGCCCAAAATGAAGCGTACTGCGAAGTCGTAGAATCCCTGCTGGAGCACGCGCCGTGCCCGATCGCGCTGCTTCAGGGAAGCGCACCCTCGAAAGGAGATCGCATTCTCGTCGTGCTGCGCCCAGGCCCTGACAGCGAGATGGCTTTGAGGCTTGGGCTCAACCTTGCCCGCAGCGGTGGTTATACCCTCTCCACACTGCGCTCGGAGGGTCCGATCGATGACGAACGAGTAAACGACGATATTCCCGGCATCAACCAGGTGCTCGAACAGCTGCCACAAATCGAGGACGCCGTACTGGTCTCCGACGATCCAGTTCAAGCCATCTTGAAGCAGGCCGAGAACTTCGATTTACTCATCGTCGGCGCTTGCGAAACCGAGGAAACGGGAGGCGGGTTGCACGAACCACTCAGTTCCCGTCTCTTCAGGGAATCCCCCATTCCCGTCCTGTACACGTGCTCGAGAAGGTCAATCGAACCCCAGCCACAGCCGGATTTCGCAGGAATCGAGGCCATCTCGATTCTCGTCGATAAGTGGTTCGCCGAAAACACTTTCTCCGCCAGGGAGTTCGAAAATATCGAACGCCTGCACGAGCGCAAACTGGCGCAAGGCCTGACCATCAGCCTCGCTTTACCCACACTCAACGAGGAGAAAACCGTGGGAAAGGTCATCCGCACGATCAAAGAAGCGCTCGTAGACGATGTGCCTTTACTCGATGAAATAATCTTGATTGATTCGAACTCGACCGACAGCACTCGAGAAATCGCCCGCAGCCATGGAATCCCCGTTTACATCCACCAGGACATCCTGCCGCAATACGGGGAACGCCACGGCAAGGGTGAGGCATTATGGAAAAGCCTTTATGTCACGCGTGGAGACATTGTGATTTGGATCGACACGGATATCACCAACATCCATCCTCATTTTGTCTATGGGTTGATCGGGCCGCTCCTCCACCGGCCGGCCCTGAAATACATCAAGGGTTTTTACCTGCGTCCCATTCGCGTGGGAGACACGACCCATGCCCGGGGCGGAGGCCGCGTCACGGAACTGACCGCTCGTCCGCTGTTGAACCTGTTTTACCCGACGCTTTCCGGATTCATCCAGCCGCTCTCCGGCGAATACGGTGGCCGCCGGGAGGTGTTGGAGCAGCTGCCATTCTCCTGCGGCTACGGCGTGGAAATTGGCCTGTTGATCGACATTCTGGAACGTTACGGACTGGAAGCCCTGGGGCAGGTAAATTTGATCAAGCGCCTGCATCGTAATCAACCCCTGACCTCGCTCAGCAAGATGTCCTTCGCCATCATTCAAACGGTTATCCGTAAAATCGATCGACGGGATGGGTTACAATTATTACATGACGTCAACCGGGCCATGAAACTCATCCGCCACGAGGAAAGCCGCTTCTTCCTCGAAGTTGAAAGGATCGCCGAATTACAACGGCCTCCGATGATCGAAATTCCCGAATATCTTTCGCGCCGGGGGGAAAACGATGCCGCCTCATTGAAACGATGACAACCTTGATCCTCATCCGACACGGTGAAACCGATTGGAACTTCGAAGGCCGTTACACGGGTCAATCGGATATACCCCTCAACGCGCGCGGTCTTCGACAAGCCGAAGCACTGAACTCAAAATTGTGCGGAAAGAAAATCGAGGCGATTTACAGCAGCGACTTGCTGCGCGCCAGTCAAACGGCGCTGCGTTTGAAGGCCGGCGGTAACACTCCACTGCATCTCGATCCACGCCTGCGTGAGATCGATCAGGGCGAATGGGAAGGGTTACATCTAGATGAAATCCGGGCCCGATACCGGCAGGCATGGGAGAGGCGAAAGAACGCTCCTCTGGAAGTCGCACCTCCGGGCGGTGAAACGGTCGGAGAGGTTCGCCAGCGCGTTCTCGAAGCAGTGCGAGAAATCATCGAGCGGCATTCCCGGGAAACGGTCGCCATTGTTTCGCACGGCCTGGTGTTGGCCATCATTCAAGTGGAAGCGCATGGTCGAGCGATCGAACGCGTGTGGGAGCACATCCCCTCGAATGCTAACCCCATATTTCTCAACGTGGAGCATTTATGAGTAGATACAGCAGGAATATCGGATTCGTCTCTACACGTTTCGCAGGTACGGACGGTGTTTCGCTGGAAACGAACAAATGGTCGCAGACCCTCGAAAACCTGGGGCATGAACCATTCTTTTTCGCCGGAGAATCGGATCACCCAGAAGAGAGGACGCATCTCGTCCCCGAAGCACATTTCAACCATCCGGAAATTCTCTCCATCACATGCGATCTCTTCGATGACTACGTTCGCTCGTCAGAATGCAGCGGGAAAATCCAGCGCTTGCGCTTTCACTTGAAGAAAGAAATCTATCAGTTCGTAAAGAGGTTCGACATCGAAGTCCTCATCGTCGAGAACGCGCTCTCGCTTCCCATGAACGTTCCCTTGGGGCTTGCATTGAGCGAATACATCGCCGAGACCAACATTCCCACCATCGCCCACCACCACGATTTCACCTGGGAACGCAGACGATATTCGATGAACGCCGCCCAGGACTATCTCAGTGCAGCTTTCCCCCCAATGCTCCCCTCCATTCGACACGTGGTGATCAATTCCTTTGCCGCCCGTCAATTGGCGCTGCGCACGGGCGCCAGCTCGACGCTCATACCCAACGTCATGGATTTCGAGAATCCACCTTCCCCGCCGGATGAATACTCGGCCGACCTTCGTGAAGCGTTGGGCATTTATCCGGAGCAAAATTTCCTGCTCCAACCCACCCGCATCGTCCCCCGCAAGCGGATCGAACTCGCGATCGAACTCACGCGGAGATTGGATCCCGATTGCGTCCTGGTGATCACCCATATGGCGGGTGATGAAGGTTCGGCGTATTTACGCTACCTGCGGGATTACGCCGAAATTCTACGCGTGCGGGTAATCTTCGGCTCACAATACGTCAACCACAAACGAGGGGTTCATACGAATGGCCAAAAAGTATACTCGCTAAAGGATGCCTACCAACGAGCTGACTTGATCACCTATCCTTCGACTATTGAAGGCTTCGGCAACGCCTTTTTAGAAACGATTTACTACAAACGGCCGATCGTCATGAGCCGCTACGAGATCTTCAAAACCGATATCAAGCCCAAGGGCTTCAAGGTCATCGGCTTCGATGATTTCATCGAAGATGAAACCGTCCAACAAGCGCGCGAAGTGCTGGATGATTCGACACTGGCCGAAGAAATAACCGAACACAATTACAACATCGGCAAGCGGCACTACTCGTTCCGGAATCTCGAAACCCAGCTGGCAACTTTGATTTTACAAAGTGGTGTGTATAAGTAATCGCTGGTTTCAGAACCGATGATCTTCCGATCCTGTCTCGATGAGGGTAGATCTCACACTATCGGGAAAGCGTTCATATGCCTGAAAATCGTTCAATCTTGCAATCAATTTTCATCTCCGAAGACGAACCGCGTTTGAGAGCCGGCTGGCGGCTCATCCTGCATGCCCTGCTTGTGCTGGTCACCTCGATCGTCATCGGCGTCTTGTGGAGCAGTCTGGTGATAGCCATCGACGTAGCCCTTCCGAGCCTGAACCTCGCCCAACGCCTGGGGGTAAACGAACTGGCAGTGATGGCCCTCGAGGTGTTAACGATCACAATTGCCACCTGGATCGCCCGTCGATATCTCGATCATCGGACGTTTCGCAGCCTGGGATTCAGCAGCGATCGATCGACATGGTCCGATCTCGTCGTCGGTTTTCTCCTTTCCGCCTTCCTCTTTCTTATCCTCTACCTCACGACAACCATCCTGGGTTGGTCGCAGTTTGAGTCCTGGGCCTGGGAAAACGAGAATCTCGGTCAAGTTCTCGTCGGGGTGACGGCATCGTTTTTGCTGTTTGTGGGAGCCGCCTATCAAGAGGAGCTCTTGAGCAGAGGTTATCACCTGCAGAATCTGGCTCAAGGAACCAATCTTCCACTGGCCGTTCTCCTTTCCTCGCTCATCTTTAGCCTGTTACACCTGGGGAATCCCAATGTCAGTTGGATGGCCATTGTCGGTCTGCTGGCGGCTGGATTTTTCCTTGCCTACGCATACCTGCGCACGAAATCCCTCTGGCTGCCCATCGGCATTCACCTGGGATGGAATTTTTTCGAAGGCACGGTATTCGGATTTCCGGTAAGCGGCATGAATTCGTTCAGTCTGATCCGGCAGCAGTCCGGCGGTCCGGAGTTACTTTCGGGTGGCATGTTCGGTCCCGAAGCCGGATTGATTATCTTGCCCGTCTTACTTCTCGGTGCATGGCTGATCAGGCTCTATACAAAACGAAACGATCATTCCGCCGCTTCCGCATAAATCCATTCCATTCGTTGAAATATCGGCCGATCCACTCCGGAGCCTGAGATCGAATGCGGGGCTGGCCACCACTTCCTCCCCCAAGTGCGCGTTAAAAACCGACTTGACAATGAAGAACGTTTGTTCTATACTGCTGCATACCAGCACACTTGTTCTATATGGAGGTGTTCCATGTCAACCTATGCTAAATACACCCACGTGGAGGACGCAGACAGCGTATTCGGCGCGCTCGTCCATAAATTTTCGCCATACTTGCACCTGAACCGCAAACAATCCTTCGGGATCATGATCTTCGGCGCACTTGTCGCATTCGAGGTCTTCAATTACAGCACCACCGAATTCGCTCTTTCGGATTTACTGGGTTCACTCCGTTTCGCAGGGCTGCGCTGGTCGACCATCCTCGCACTGGCGTTCTGCGGCATGGATTTCGCCGGCATTGCCCGCCTCTTCGCCCAGGAAGAAGCGGAACGCGAATCGACTTCGTCCTGGTATCTTCTGGGAGCCTGGCTGATTGCAGGCTCGATGAACGCCATACTTTCTTGGTGGGCCGTGTCACTGGCGCTTATCGGACATCAAGGTCTCGGAAACGAGGTAATCGGCCGCGATGCGCTGCTTACCGTCGTGCCCATCTTCGTCGCCATTCTCGTTTGGCTGATCCGCATTCTCATCATCGGCAACTTTACCGTCACCGGCGGGAACATCTTCACTTTCGCATTCTCGCGCAAAGCATCCAAAGCGCCTCAGTCCCAGGGCGCTCCGCAATTTGCAGCTCCACAACTACGAGAATCGCAAAACGGCAGTCAGAACCGTCCCGTTCGCCCGGCCCCAAAACCCACCCCCGTTCCCCAACGCAGTGTCCCCAACCTGGCACAGCGCCCAATATCCGCACGTCCGGTGCGGCGCAGATAATCGATGCGCAGATCGCATCTGCAACCTGCGCTCGTGGGAAGCTGTCGTCCGTCCCCCTCTCGGAGTTCTGCCCGGAGACGGACGACCGTATACTCCCTGCCCATCTCCTCGATACCGATCGCATTGGCGATCTTCCTGGCCATCCTGACGGCATGGTCGTTCACACTAATCGGGCCTCGACTGCATGCTGCGCTGCAGTCTGCAGCCACCTTCAGTGCGACGCCCGACGCTACGTTCCCACTACCTTCCGCTGTGGTGGAATCAATCCCCCTTTCCGGCAATTTTTCTCCCCAGGTCTTATTCTGGTCGGATGAAATTTTCCAGTGGGCTCACGAGTATCAAATGGATCCCAACCTCATCGCCCTGGTAATGCAAATCGAATCTTGTGGTTATTCGCAGGCCCAATCTCGAGCCGGTGCAAGCGGATTGTTCCAGGTCATGCCCTTTCATTTCGGCTACAACGAGAATCCATACGACCCTTCTACAAACGCTGAGCGTGGTCTGTCCTATCTAGCTCGAGCATTGGAACTTGCAGATGGGAGGTTGGATTTGGCGTTGGCGGGCTACAACGGCGGCCATCAGATGATTCAAACAAATCCATCACTCTGGCCCGAAGAAACCCAACGTTATGTGTACTGGGGGGTGCGAATTTATAACGAGCTCGGCACCGAAGCTTCTCCTCCCCCGACGCTCCGGCAATGGTTAGATGCGGGAGGAAAGCATCTCTGCGAACAAGCTGCAGCAGCCCAGGCGGAGTGAGCCCATCCCTCGTTCTGTTTTCTCAGGAATTCCCACCGCAGTCTTCTTCGATTCTCGGCAGCCAAATGGAAAATTTGGAGCCAGCCCCCGGTTCTGACGCCACTTCGATGCGTCCCCCATGGTTGATTACAATCCAGTTGGCGATGGATAATCCCAATCCCACGCCGCCGCTAGCCTTGCGTTGACGCGAACGGTCCACCCGATAAAATCTTTCGAAAATGTGCGGCAATTCATCTTCCGGAATCCCCACTCCCGTGTCTTCGATGCTCAAACAGGCCCGATCCTCTGCGCAACGCAGGCTCAAGGTGACTTTTCCCCCACTTGGTGTGTGATCCAACGCATTGGACACAAGATTTAGAAGAACTTGTTTTAATCGGTCCCGGTCACCTCTGACACGTGCCTGGTCCTCTTGACCGATGCATACTTCCACCTGTTCGCGGGCAAGAATTTTCGCCTGCCGGTAGACTTCGAGCATCAAAGTGTCGAGTTCGACGATGTCTTCTGCCAACGAAATCTTGCCCGATTCCGCCTTGGCCAACAGCAGCAGATCTCCCACCAATCGCGTCATGCGGTCCACCTCATCGGTTATCGCGTTAAGCGATTCAGTATCCGCCTCTCCAGTGTGACGGATGAGATCCACGTTGCCTCGTATTGCGGTCAGGGGTGTTCTCAATTCGTGCGATACGTCCGCCAGAAATCGTCGTTGGGTGTGAAACAAATCTTCCAGCCGTTCGAGTGTTTCGTTGATCGCCAGGATGAGTCGGCCATCTTCACTCGTAGGCGGCGCCGAGACCGGAATCCTACGCGAGAGATCATCCGCA
The DNA here is from genome assembly GCA_034430695.1 of Anaerolineales bacterium. Classification (GTDB taxonomy): domain Bacteria; phylum Chloroflexota; class Anaerolineae; order Anaerolineales; family E44-bin32; genus WVZH01. Next base: position 26,710 of record DAOUEE010000142.1, read on the forward strand.
CGAGTAATTTTTAGCGCCGTTTCCGTCACCTGATCGATGGGCCGCAGCGCCGCACTGGCAGCGAGATAACCAATGGCAGCCGCCATTATCGTGGCGATAAATCCTGCAGCAATCAAAACATTCAACAGCATCCTTCGTACGAGATCGATCGTTTCGAGTGAACTGGCGAGCTGCAGCCGGGCAACGATGCTGCCATCCACCTGCAGGATTACAGGCACCGTGAGTACACGCAGATGTGTGCCTTCCACCTCGCGAGTTGCATAGACATTTTCTTCCAAAAGCAATGAATCCGGATCGAAAGCGGTATCGGCGATCGGCGAATTCGTCGTCTGCCACACGAGCTGTTCATCATCGTCCCAGACTTGAACGTATACGTTCGAAGTGATGTTCAAAGCTCGAAATGTGATGGGCAATGAATCCGGGCTTCGATATGCGCTGATTATTTCGTTGGCCACTCGACTCAGCGTATGATCGATTTGTGCGGTGAGACTATAAGTAAGTGCGATGTAGACCACCCCACCGAAGGCCAGCAGTACGAAAACGAGCACCAACGTATACCATAGCGTCAACCGCAATCGGAGAGTCACGCAGGTTCTCTCAGAACATACCCTACGCCGCGGACTGTGTATAACAACCGAGGCAATCCCCCTTCTTCCATCTTCTGGCGTAAATAGCGAACATATACTTCGATGATGTTACTTTCGCCCCCAAAATCGTAGCCCCAAACCCGGTCATAGATGACGTCACGTGTGAGCACTTGCCTGGGATTACGCAGGAAGAGTTCCAGTAACTCGTATTCCTTCGCGGTCAGTTCGATCGGCTTACCATCCCGGAAGGCTTGATGAGTACCCGTATCCAGACGAAGGTCTGCGAATTTCAATATTTCAGGAACTGTAGTTTTTGCACGACGTAACAGCGCTCGTACCCTTGCCAGCAGTTCGTTCAACGCAAATGGCTTGACCAAATAGTCATCTGCACCGGCATCCAACCCCATTACCCGGTCCTCAACCGAGTCTCGAGCAGTCAGCATGATAATCGGAGTTTCTCCCGCTTCCCGCAATCTACGACAGACCACCAAACCGTCCAATCCAGGTTCGATTTCAGGCAGCATCCAATCGATAATCACCAGATCTGGAGATTTATCATGAGCCAGGGCAAGACCTTCCGTTCCGTTTTTGGCGCTATCGACCAAATAGCCCTCGTATTTCAAGCCCCGCTCTAAAAACTGAAGGATGCGATCTTCGTCCTCAATTAATAGAATTCTCTTTCTCATAATTCCCCGCATCGAATATACCACAGCCTATCCATAAAATATTAGAGCCGCCTAGGTTTCAGGCGGCTCCATGGACCTAGCTCGCAAAGTTATTTGAGTTCTACGGTTGCGCCGGCAGCTTCGAGTTTGCTTTTTGCATCATTCGCTGCTTCTTTACCGATTTGTTCCAGCACTTTGGCATCAGCCGTTTCGGCCATGATCTTCGCATCTTTGAGACCCAGGGTGGTGATCTGACGGATGGCCTTGATGACATCGATCTTCTTGGGACCAACGTCCTTGATGATGACGTCAAACTCGGTCTTTTCATCATCCTGTGCCGCATCTGCGGGAGCCGCCGCCGCCGCAACGGTTACCGGTGCAGCAGCAGAAACGCCCCACTCTTCCTCGAGTATTTTCGTCAATTCCGCCGCTTCGAGAACTGTGAGAGCGCTCAAATCCTTAGCTAGTTTCTTCAAATCTGCCATTTTATTTCTTCTCCTTGTAACGCGATAATCGCGTGATTGTCTTCAAATTGATTTTGTTTGGAACCTATGTTTCGTCCGAACCCTGTCTATGCGGGCGCTTCCGAATCCGAATATGCTTTCATCACATTCATGACTTGGCGGATCGAGCTTGCAAGCGCCCGAGCGATATTCCCTGCAGGGGTTTGGATCATGCTCAACAACTGAGCTTGAACAACAGGCAATGGCGGCAATTCTGCCAGGCGAAGTACTTGCTGGCCACTGAACACCACTCCGTCGATGACTGCCCCTTTTACCGAAAGAATGTCCGTCTCCTTGGACAACTCAACGATCGCCTTGGAGATGTCGATTGCATCCTCCGGAGCAAATCCAATCGCTGTAGGTCCATCGAGAGCGCCTTCCGGTAAAGTCAATTCGATCTCCCCGAAGGCGATTTCTGCCAGTTTGTTCTTGATGATGTGAAATTCCCCGCCTGTTTCACGGATTTGTGATCGCAATGATTCGATCTGTTTCACGCTCAATCCAGAGTAATTCGTCAGGATCATTGCCGAATTTGACTCGACGAGAGTCTTGTATTGCGAGACCAAATCTATCTTTCTTTTCTTTGAGATTGCCAAGTGATATCACCTCCTTCAAAATCAAAAAGTCTTTGCTTCGCACAGTTCGCCTCAGCAAAGACTTTTATCGCCATAATGGCGTTGCGATAATCGCTATCGCTAGTCTTCACCTAGGCAGGAAATTAAGTCTCAAAGTGAGACGCCTGCTTTCTCGGGCGAAGCTCGGATCAAATGTTAGCCGGAAATTATCAGTTCGATACGATTATACCCTCGATTGTCATGCGATCAAGGAACTCGGTTCGACACGAATTCCCGGCCCCATCGTGCTGGTGACGGTGATCTTGCGGATATAGGCGCCTTTTGCCGAAGCAGGACGGACCCGTTTCACCGCGTCCATCAATGCCATAAAATTCTCGAAAAGTTTCTCGGCCTCGAAAGATGCTTTTCCGATGGGGACGTGAAGATTCGCCGTTCGATCGAGTCGAAACTCAACCCGGCCGGCCTTCAATTCATTGATGACCCGTTCGATATCATCTTCCTGGACGACCGTGCCTGCCTTTGGATTTGGCATCAAGCCACGTGGGCCCAGAATCTTCCCCAGCCGGCCAACTTTTCCCATCATATTCGGCGTTGCGACGGTGGCATCGAACTCCATCCAGCCATCCTGAATGCGTCCGATTGTCTCATCGTCGGCGATATAGTCCGCGCCGGCTTGCTGGGCATTTCGGGCCGCATCTCCCTCTGCGAACACCAACACGCGTACTGTCTTGCCAAGCCCATTGGGCAACATCACGGTGTCGCGAACTTGTTGATCCGCATGGCGGGGGTCCACCCCGAGTCGGATATGAACCTCAATCGTGCTGTCAAATCGTGTGACTGAAGTTTCCTTTGCCAGTTCGACCGCTTCCCGAGGAGGATAGAGCTTGCTGCGGTCTACTTTTTCACTTGCTGCTCGATATTTCTTTCCATGTTTTGCCATGTTGTCTCCTTGTGGTGCAAACGGGCCGGAACCAGCCGACCCTCCCACGTTGTGCTGATTTATTTCTCAACGACGATACCCATGTTTCGTGCCGTACCTTCAATCTGTCGCATGGCACCTTCGATATCGATCGCGTTCAGATCTTTCATCTTGATCTCTGCGATTTCACGAATTTGATCGCTGGTTACTTTGCCCACTTTATCCCGATTCGGTTCCGCAGATCCTTTCTCCACCCCAGCGGCTTTTCGCAACAAGACTGCCGTTGGGGGTGTCTTCAGGATGAAATTGAACGAACCATCGGTGTAAATGGTAATTTCTGCAGGGATGATTTCACCCGCCTTGCCGGACGTCCTGGCGTTGTATTCTTTACAAAAGCCCATCAGGTTAATCCCATGGGGTGCCAATGCAGGACCGATCGGCGGTGCCGGGTTTGCTTTGCCAGCCTCGATTTGAAGCCTTACTACTGCTTTCACTCTCTTTGCCACTTCAAAGCTCCTCTAGTGGTCATAACGGGCGATGAATACACCCTCCCACTATTCCACGATAACTTATCTTGAACTCAAGCTTTTTCGACTTGCAAAAAATCGAGTTCCACGGGTGTCTCTCTTCCGAAAAACGACACCATTACGCGGACCTTTGCTCGATCCATATCAATTTCGGAGACCGTGCCGATGAAATCATTAAACGGACCGTCGATAATCCGAACCTTCTGGCCCGTCTTATAGGTTACCTTGATTCTCGGCGCCTCGGCTTCCATGCGCTTCACGATCTGACTCACTTCTTCGGGCCGCAGCGGCGTAGGTTCGTTCCCCATGCCAACAAAACCTGTTACGCCGGGCGTATTGCGCACGACGTACCAAGAATCCTCATCCATGATCATTTGAACGAGAATGTATCCGGGAAATACGCGCCGTTCGACCGTTCTGCGCTTGCCATCTTTGATTTCGATCTCTTCTTCCGTCGGGACGACGACGTCGAATATTTTCGACTTCATGCCCATCGTTTCGATTCGCTGCTCGAGATTGTGACGTACCTTATTTTCGTACCCCGAGTAGCAGTGAACCACGAACCAGTAGCGATCGCTTTCCTGTTCCTGATCTGATTCCGCATCTTCCAATTCGGAAACGGCCTCTTCTTCCAACTCGCCTTGCGATTCTACAATTGAATCTGCGTCGGTTTCAGCTTCTGCCTCAGCTGCAGGTTCGTCTTCAGCTTCCGCCTCAGCTACAGGTTCGGCTTCAGCTTCTGCCTCAGCCACAGGTTCGGCTTCAACCTCTGACGAAACGGGAACATCATCAGACGCAGACGATTCCGCTGCATTTTGCGAATCGACTTCGTCATTTTGCGGCTGCGCATCCGTTTCCTCCATCCTCGATTCTTCAACGGAAGAAGAACTCTCCGTTTCGCTTTCTACAGAGATGGATCCTTCCGTCTCGGATGAAGTCATTTCCTCTAGGCGTTCACTTTCATTTTCAGCCATGCTATCCGTTCCAACCTATGCAAAAACCACAAGTTTCACTCCTGCTCCTTCGAGATTGCAGCAGGTAATATCCTTTGCACTGCATTCTATCCGAGTCCGACGATGAATGCGAATAGGCGAGAGAAGAGTAAATCCAAAGCACCCAGCAACAGACTCATTAGAAAAACGACAACGAGAACGATGATCGTCAGCTGCGTGGCTTCTTGGCGGGTTGGCCAATTAACCTTGCGTAACTCTGCGACTGTTTCCCGAAGATAACGCACAATCCCCAGTTGACGCTTGCGTGCCACTGCTTTCGTTTTTGCCAATCAAGTACTCCTTCATCTAGTCAGTCAAGCGACGCCGATTGCAACTGGCGTCGCGATCCAATCAGGCAGGCCAGGTAGGAATCGAACCCACAACCCCCGGTTTTGGAGACCGGTGCTCTGCCAAATTGAGCTACTGGCCTTAGAGGGCATTTTCAAGAATGCCCTTCGATTTACTTCGTTTCACGATGCAGTGTATGCTTTCGACATCGTGAACAGTATTTATTAAACTCCACCCTGCCAGGATCGTTTCGGCGGTTCTTTTCCGTCGTATAGTTCCGCTCCTGGCATTCCGTACATTCCATAGTAATTACCGGACGAACATCTTTCTTAGCCATCTGTCACCAACAACGGGATCCAAATGTTATGGGCCGCGTTTTCCTTTCGTTTATTCCAATATCTCGGTGATCACACCCGCGCCGACCGTGAGACCCCCTTCACGGATGGCGAAATTCGAGCCCTTCTCCAGCGCCACCGGGGTGATCAACTCCACCTTCAGATTCACGTTGTCGCCCGGCATCACCATCTCGACGCCTTCCGGCAGCGTTATCGTGCCCGTCACGTCCATCGTGCGCACGTAAAACTGCGGCCGGTATCCGTCG